>NZ_JAOQKI010000001.1:263184-304853 GCF_025567465.1 Roseburia amylophila | reverse complement strand
TAAACCGCCTTCAGCCCTTTATTTTCAAGGCTTGAAAGCGGTTTTCATCAACACATTTTGTCCTATAACTCGGATTAGATAATTACTAACCTAATCACAATTAGATTAGTACATGATTAGTGAAGTTCTCTTGTTACAAAATCCGGGTAAGCTGACTCTAAGCCATGCTCAGTAGAATCCAGACCTTCTAACTCTTCTTCTTTTGATACTCTAAGACCAATTGTCTTCTTTAATACGATAAATACAATGCTCATGGTTACAATTACCCAGCCTGCGATACATACGACACCAAGTGCCTGAATAGCCAGATGATGAACTCCGCCACCATAGAAGAGGCCATCTGTATAATCGAAGAGACCTACCATCAATGTTCCAAAAAGACCACAGACACCGTGTACGGATACAGCGCCAACCGGGTCATCTACTTTTAATTTGTCTTCTACAAAGTATACTGACATGGTACAAAGGATACCAGCTAAACCACCGATAACGAATGCACCTACTGCATCAACATTTGCACATCCTGCTGTAATTGCTACCAGACCTGCCAGGGAACCATTTAAGGACATGGACACATCCGGTTTACCATTCTTAATCCAGGTATAAATCATTGCTGTAACAGTTGCTGCTGCCGGTGCAATGGTTGTTGTTGCAAAAATCTGTGAAAGCTGTAAGGTATCAGTTGCTGCTGCACCATTAAATCCATACCAGCCAAACCAGAGAATAAATACTCCCAAAGCACCAATTAAAATGTTGTGACCCATAATAGGTCTTGATTTACCATCTTTGTCATATTTACCAATACGAGGTCCTAATAAAGCGGCTCCGATAAATGCGGTAATTCCACCTACCATATGAATACATGCAGAACCTGCGAAATCTGTAAATCCAAGGTCTGTAAGCCATGGAGTTCCGCCCCATACCCAGTGTGCTTCTACCGGATATACAATCAGGCTGATTACAAAACTGTAAATACAATATGTAATGAATTTGGTACGCTCTGCCATTGCTCCAGATACAATTGTTGCAGCTGTTGCACAAAATACCAGGTTAAATACGAAATTGGACCAGTCTGTTGTTCCAAAATTCTTCAATGGGTTTAAACCCCATCCCACAAATTTTCCATCACCACAAAGAATATTATATCCTAATAAATAAAATGCAACGGTACCAATACAGAAGTCCATCAGGTTCTTCATTGTAATATTACCTGTATTTTTTGATCTGGTAAAACCAGCCTCTACCATTGCAAATCCACATTGCATAAAAAATACTAACGCTGCTCCCATCAGGAACCAAACACTCATATCCATAATCATTTCCTCCTTTACCAAAATAAATATTAAAGTAAAAAAAATAGAGATATCAAACAAGGCTCTCTCCTTGTCTGCTTATCTCCTTCGATAATATTTATTTGCGATATTCATTTTTCAATATCCACAAGACAGTTTCCTATCTGTGCCTTACTCCTCTTTGCATCTTTTATAATGCTTTGTCACCATGTTCACCGGTACGGATACGAACGGCATCTTCTACATCATACACAAAGATTTTACCATCACCAAAGTTACCGGTATTAATCTCATCTACTACCTTATCAATTAATCCTGGTGCAACTTCATCCGAGACAACGGTCTCTACTTTGATTTTCGGAAGTAATGTTACATTATAAGATGCTCCACGGTAATTCTTGATAATACCCTTCTGATTACCATATCCCATGCTGTTTACAATGTTTAAACCATTGACTTCACTGCTTTCTAAGACTGCTTTCAAGTCTTCAAGCTTTTCCGGTTTGATAATAATTTCCAGCTTTTTCATATTATCTCGTCCTCCTTCTTATTATTGTTCACAATTTATTCACCTGGTATTCAAAGATGATTCACTTTATCAACACGCTTTTTTCAAATTAGGCTGATATAGTATAGTCATAAGCAAAAGAAAAACATAACTTTAAATATTCTTTTTCATAATCTGCCAGGTAACTTAAGTTGCCTGGCATCCTCCCTTTTATGCCTCTTTTTTCCGTCTGCTCTAAGGAGAATGCCCTGCAATTAAAGTTCTTTCTTATACTTCGAAGATTAAATCTCCATAAGATGGCATTGGCCATATATCTTTGTCAACAAGCATCTCTAACTTGTCAACCGGAGCTCTTAATGCATCCATTGCTGTTTTTACAACATCTCTATAATATACAGCCTGATTTCTTCCCTCTTCCATTGTTCCACCTTTTTCTGTTACTTCTTCCAGTTTTGCCAAAGCAACCTTGGTCTCAGATAAAAGGTCAGATACTTCTGCCAGTAATTCTGTCTGAACACTGATGTCTGCATCACATACAGATTTTACAGCTGCTGCAGAAGTTGCAAGCTCTGTTGTATATTTGATAACTGCCGGGATAATCTGTTTTCCTGCAATATCAATCATAGCTTTTGCTTCGATGTTAATCTCTTTTGCGTAGGTCTCATATTCGATTTCTACACGGGAATCCAGCTCCGCTTTGGTAAATACACCAAAACGCTCGAATAAAGAAACTGCTTTTTCTGTATTCAGTGCCGGGATTGCATCTACCATGGACTTGATGTTTGGAAGTCCACGACGCTCTGCTTCCTCTACCCATTCATCAGAATATCCGTTTCCGTTGAATACAATTCTCTGATGCTCAGTTGCATATTTCTTAATCAGATCATGTACTGCCATATCGAAATCGTCTGCTTTTTCCAGTTCATCACACGCCTCAGAAAATGCTTCTGCTACGATTGTATTCAATACAACGTTAGGCTGTGCGATGGAATCCTGGGAACCAACCATACGGAACTCGAATTTATTTCCGGTAAATGCAAATGGTGAAGTTCTGTTACGGTCTGTTGCATCTTTCATGAAGTCAGGCAATGTCTTAACACCAGTCTCTAATTTAGAACCAGCTAAACTGTGTGTAGCTTCTCCGGTGCAGATAAGCTGTGATAATACATCCTGTAACTGTTCTCCAAGATAGACAGAAACGATTGCTGGCGGTGCCTCGTTTGCGCCTAATCTGTGGTCGTTTCCAACGTCTGCTGCAGATTCACGAAGCAGATCTGCATGTTTATCTACTGCTTTTAAGATGCAGGTAAGCACTAATAAGAACTGTACGTTCTCATGAGGTGTTTTGCCCGGCTCTAATAAGTTAATTCCATCATCTGTTGTGATAGACCAGTTGTTATGTTTTCCAGAACCATTGACACCTGCAAATGGCTTCTCATGAAGCAGACACTGTAAGCCATGACGACCGGCAACCTTCTTTAAGGTTTCCATTACTAACTGGTTGTGGTCTACTGCTACGTTTGCTTCGGAGTAGATTGGAGCTAACTCATGCTGTGCAGGAGCAACTTCGTTATGCTGTGTCTTTGCAGATACACCAAGTTTCCATAATTCTTTATTTACATCTCTCATGTATGCTGCAATTCTCTCACGGATGATTCCGAAGTAATGGTCATCCATTTCCTGTCCTTTTGGAGGCATTGCTCCAAATAAGGTACGTCCGGTAAAGATTAAATCTTTTCTCTTTAAATATTTTTCTCTGTCTACGATGAAATATTCCTGCTCCGGTCCAACGGAAGGAGTTACTTTCTTAGATGTTGTATTTCCAAATAATTTTAAAAGACGAAGAGACTGGGTATTAATCGCTTCCATAGAACGAAGTAACGGTGTCTTCTGGTCTAATGCTTCTCCTGTGTAAGAGCAGAAAGCGGTAGGAATGCAAAGAGTTGCTCCTGCTGCATCCTGTCTTACGAATGCCGGTGAAGTACAATCCCATGCTGTATATCCTCTTGCCTCAAAGGTTGCTCTTAATCCACCGGATGGGAAAGAAGATGCGTCTGGCTCACCTTTGATTAATTCCTTACCGGAAAAGCTCATTAAAACTTTACCGTTTGGCATTGGTGCTGTAATAAAGGAATCATGTTTCTCAGCGGTTACTCCTGTTAATGGCTGGAACCAGTGTGTATAATGGGTAGCTCCTTTTTCGATTGCCCACTCTTTCATCTCATGTGCCACTACGTCTGCTGTCTCGGGATCTAATTCTTTTCCCTCTTCGATTACTTCTCTTAACTTTTTGTAGGTCTTTTTCGGAAGACGTTCCTGCATTACTGCATCATTGAATACGTTCTCGCCGAAAATATCTGCTACATTGAAATATTCTGTCTCACTCATACTATACATCCTTTCTGCCTCTCACCATAAATCCCCTGAGAAATATGATTTTTATTTTCTGCAATCAATGTATGACTTCTCTCCTCCGGTAATTCCCCAGATATAGAAAAAAGGGCATTCCAATTCCTTTGGAACACCCTTGTTCGTCACGCACATTTCATCTGCTATATCTAAAATACATGAAACTTTCTAAAAAATCAAGTCAAAGTTTATATTTTTTTTATTTTTGATACATTCTACAAATTTGTGCAAAATAATATACATTTTTTGTCGATTTTATCAATCGCCGGTTTCGGAATCAGTTGCTGCCAGGCGGTACTGCATACCCATTCTCATCTGCAACTACTTTTTCCGTACCCTCTTCTGTGCTTTTTAATGTACGCATTCCGTGGTTTCCCGCACGGACAGCAATTTCCTGTAAAGTAATAAGAGCCGCCACAACGGGCGGCCCTTATAAAAATCATTCTTATTCTGCTTTTCCAACAGAACCAAATAATTCCATTTTTTCTTTTACAGTAGCTTTGATTGCTTCTGCACCTGGAGCTAATAATTTACGTGGGTCAAATCCTTTGCCCTCTAAGTCCTTACCAGCTTCAATATATTTACGTGTAGCATCTGCGAAAGATAACTGACACTCTGTATTTACATTAATCTTAGATACGCCAAGAGAGATAGCTTTCTTAATCATATCTGCAGGAATTCCTGTACCACCGTGAAGTACTAATGGCATAGTTCCTGTCTTCTGCTGGATAGCGTCCAGGGTCTCGAAGGAAAGTCCTTTCCAGTTTGCCGGATATTTTCCGTGGATATTACCGATACCTGCTGCAAGCATATCTACACCAAGATCAGCGATTGTCTTACACTCGTTAGGATCTGCGCACTCGCCCATTCCAACTACTCCGTCTTCTTCTCCACCGATGGAACCAACCTCGCACTCGATAGAAAGTCCAAGCTGATGAGCTACATTTACAAGCTCTGTAGACTTAGCAAGGTTCTCTTCAAATGGATAATGAGAACCATCAAACATGATAGATGTAAATCCAGCTTTGATACATTTATAACATCCTTCGTATGTTCCATGATCTAAGTGAAGTGCTACAGGAACTGTGATTCCAAGTTCTTCATGCATAGCTTTTACCATAGCTGCAACGGTCTTAAAACCTGTCATATATTTTCCTGCACCTTCAGATACACCAAGAATTACAGGGGATTTTAATTCTTCTGCAGTTAACAGTATTGATTTTGTCCACTCAAGGTTGTTGATATTGAACTGGCCTACTGCATAATGACCAGCTTTTGCTTTTTTTAACATTTCTGTTGCTGATACTAACATTTTGATTCCTCCATTGTTTTTTTTTCATTGTACCATGGCTTTTCCCAAAAATAAAGTTAAAAATATAACAATCATTTTACAGATGTTTCTTTATTCTTGACCATAATCTCCAATGCCTGGTGCATATTTCTTATTTCCACTTCCTTATGGTCTCCCCCAAACTCACCATCTAAAGTCCATGGAATAATTTCTTCCGGATAAAACTTAATATTGCTGCTCTTAAATGAGTATACCAGGTCGGTATCATCCTTGCGGCTGGTTAATGCTGCAATAATCTCATTTAACTCCAGTGGATTCTTCGGTGCTTTAATCAGTGTCACCTCAAAAACACCGTCATCCAGGAGTACATTTTTACCTGTCAGGTTCTTAAATCCCCCCACAGAAATAGAATTGGTAATCATACCATAGATAAATTCGTCCTCTAATACCTCATCATCATATTCCACCCGCATCTTATAGACCGGAATGTCTAAAAGCTGTTTCATTCCTTCTAAAATATAAGCTGCGTGTCCTAATACATTCTTTAACTGCTGGCTGGTCTGATAAGATACTGCAGTAAACAGTCCAAATGCTGCCACATATACGAATGAATCTCCATTAAAATATCCTATATCTACCGGAAACCTTCTTCCCTTTACCGCTACATTTGCTGCCTTTAGCATGCTTTTAGGTATTCTTAAAGAATTGGCAAAGTCGTTGGTACTTCCTGCCGGAATATAACCAAGCAGTGTCTTTTCTTCACTTTCCATCATTCCGCTGACTGCTTCATCCAAAGTACCGTCTCCACCACTACAGACAATCAGATCATAATTCTTCGCTTCTTCTCTGACATGGTTCTGCGCATCCCCTTTGCTCTGTGTCGGATATATGGTTACTTCATAATCTGCCTTTACCATAATATCTACAATTTCTAACAGTTTATTCTTAATCAGTCCCTTGCCGGAATGTGGATTAAATATAAAAAGTAATTTCTTTTTCATTTTTTACATAACCTCTCTTTTCCTTCTAGCCCTCAGACAGGAACTGTTCCAATGTATCCAAGGCTTCCTTCTCGTCCTCACCCTCAGTAACAACTGTTACCATATCCTCATAATTCATTGCCAGTGACATCATACCCATAATGCTCTTCACATTTACTTTTTTATCTCCGGATTCAATATAAATACTGCTGGAAAAACGATTTGCAGTCTGAACAAGCAATGCAATGGGACTTGCTTCGACACCATTAACAAATTTAATGGTCACCTCTTTCTTCATCATATGTATTCCTCCTCATCCTTTTCATACTCTCATGTTTTCAGCAATTTCACTTATCTTTCTTAACCTGTGATTCACACCGGATTTTCCCACCGGCGGATTTAAGTATGCCCCCAGTTCCTTAAGAGGCGCTTCCGGGTGCTCCAAACGTACCTGTGCCATCTCGTAAAGATTATCCGGCAATTCCTGCAGTCGTCCCTTTTCCTGGATAAACTTAATATCTTCAATCTGCTTTACTGCAGCATTCACTGTCTTATTAATATTGGCAGTTTCACAATTTACCTGCCGGTTTACACTGTTACGCATCTCTTTCAAAATGCGTACATTTTCAAGGTTCATCAGTGCCACATGTGCTTCCATGATATTTAACATATCCACAATCTGTGCACCTTCTTTTAAGTATACCACATGGTGCTTCTTGCGTTCCACCACTTTCGCATCCATGCCAAAGTCACTGATTACCGTCCTGAGCTGTTCTGCCTGTTGTGGCGTTGCACATACAATTTCAAAATGATAGGATTTATGCGGGTCACTCATGGAACCCGAAGCCAGAAATGCTCCTCTTACAAATGTCCTTCTACAGCAGGACTTCTGCAGCAACATTCCATTTACTGCCTGTCGGAACGGATGCAGTGAACCGTCCTCTTCCAAAAATTTAAGTGCCATTAATACCCTGCGCATGGCATCCTGTTCTTCTATATATAACACACCCGGATTCTGTTCAGATAACTCTGCACTGATGTCAAATGCCCGCTTCAAAAGCGTATAGCACTTTTTTGCCAATCCGGCATGTTCTGTTGCAATTTCCAATCTGGGATCTGCTCCCGTCAATATCATTCTTCCGGAAAAACTTATAATTGCTGCAAGTTCTGCTAACTGGCAGTGTCTGCTTTTACTTATATGCTTCTCCAGTTCCGCCTTTACTTCTCCTGAAAAAGACATCTCATATCTCCATCTAGTGCCGCATCGTATCCTTTTCAATGTCACGATGCTCTATCTTAATTCCAAACTGTTTCTGTTTCTCCAACCGTTTAAACAATTCATTGGCAAGGGTTACGGAACGATGCTTGCCTCCGGTACAGCCAATGGCAATTACCAGCTGGCTCTTCCCCTCTGTTATGTAATTCGGTATCAGAAATTTTATCATATCTTCTAATTTATCCAGAAATACGTGGGCTTCCTTATATTGCATCACAAAATCCTGAATTTCTTTATCATTACCATTCTTTTGGCGTAAGCCTTCCACATAATAGGGATTTGGCAGAAAACGTACATCAAACACCAGATCTGCATCTGCCGGAATTCCATACTTGAATCCAAAGGATAAAATTGTGATAAATAAATTCTTAAATTCCTGATTCTCTACAAATATTTTATTTAATTCTGTTTTTAATTCTCTGGTCAGAAGATGACTGGTATCTATAATGTAATTTGCCTGTTTCTTTAAGAATTCCAATCTTCTTCTTTCTTCTTCGATGCCTTTATCGACACGATCGCTTCCTGCCAGTGGATGACTTCTTCTGGTTTCTTTATAACGTTTTACCAGCACACCATCCTCTGCATCCAAAAACAGTACATCAAATTCTTTTCCTTCACCTCTCAGGTGGTCAAGAATATCCTGCAAATCTTCCAATGCCTGTCCGCTTCGGATATCCACACCCACAGCAACCTTCTGAAGCTCGGTATTTCTTAAATCTGCCAACTCTATAAACTTTTCAATCAGCGGAATCGGTAGATTATCGACACAATAAAATCCGATATCCTCCATCATCTTAAGTGCTGTACTCTTTCCAGCCCCGGACATTCCTGTCAGAATTACCAGTTTCATGAAAATTCTCCTAACCTTCTTACTTCCGGCTCCAGTCTTACCTGAAACTCCTGTTCTACTTTTTCCTGCACCCTGCGCATCAGCTCTTCCACTTCTGCTGCAGTTGCCTGCCCACGGTTTATAACAAAGCCACAATGTTTCTCGGATACCTGGGCATCTCCCACACGATAGCCTCTTAACCCGGCATCCATAATCAGCTTTCCGGCAAAATAGCCTTCCGGCCGCTTAAAGGTACTTCCTGCACTTGGGAATTCCAACGGCTGCTTCTCCTGCCGTTTCTGGCGGAGTTCCTGCATGACAGCTTCAATTTTCTCTTTTTCTCCGGATACTAATTTTAACGTTACACCCAGCACTACTTCCCCGGTCTCCATGACACGGCTGTGTCTGTAACTTAAAGAAATCTCTTCTACCGGAACTTCTACCACTTCACCATCTTTGGTCAAAAGATCCGCAGATACTAAAATATCCTTCATCTCTCCGCCATAAGCACCGGCGTTCATCACAACTGCACCTCCGATACTTCCCGGAATTCCTGCTGCAAATTCCATGCCGCCTAAGGATGCTTCCAGTGCCTTGTGCGCAACCTTCGAAAGCAATGCTCCCGCTTCGGCATGAATCATATTTTCCTTTACTTCAATGGAAGAAGCATTTGCGCCAAATTCAATGACCACTCCGGGAATTCCCTTATCGCCCACCAGAAGATTGCTTCCGTTTCCAATAATCGTATACGGAATCTTCTTTGCTCTGCACAATGTGATGACATCCACTGCCTCTTTGATGGTCGGCATCAGAAAAATCTCTGCCATGCCCCCAATCCGGAATGTGGTATGACGGCTCATCGGCTCCTGCAAGCGTATTCTGCTTTCATCTACAATTGTCTTAATGGCTTCTATCCAGTCTTCTCTCACAATTTGCTTCTCCCATTTTTTATTTCTCTATGAAGCCAAAAATGCTACATATCCTTTATATGCTTCATATAAATCTGCTTTACTGATAATTTCCCATGGTGCATGCATATTTAAAACTGCCACACCACTGTCAATTACCTGCATTCCATAATTTGCCAGAATATACGCGATGGTTCCGCCGCCACCCTGGTCTACTTTACCTAATTCTGCAGTCTGATAAAATACATTACCATCGTCCATCACCGCACGCAATTTTCCAACATATTCTGCACTGGCATCATTAGAACCTGACTTTCCTCTGGAACCGGTATATTTATTAAATACCATTCCTTTTCCAAAATATGCTGCATTTTTCTTATCCATAACGGACGGATAATTGGGGTCAAATGCCGCACTGACATCAGAGGATAATACATGGGAATTCTGCAATGCACGACGCAGTGCAAGTTCTGTATACTGTCCTGCTGCTGCCATCACTTCTGCTGTCATATTTTCAAAAAATCTCGACTGCATCCCGGTTGCTCCCACGCTGCCGATTTCCTCTTTATCTACCAGAAGACATACACTGGTATATTCCGGTGTTTCATTTTTTGCCAGCATTGCCTCAAAGGATGGATACGCACAGACTCTGTCATCATGTCCGTACCCCATAATCATGCTCCGGTCAAGTCCATAATCTCTTGCTTCTCCGGCTGGTACTACTTCAATCTCTGCGGACAGGAAATCTTCTTCCTCAATTTCATATTCCTCTTTTAAGATTCCAAGGATATTTTCTTTTACCGTATCCTTGGCATTTTCTTTTTCTTCACCTGCAAGCGGAATGCTTCCAATCAGAAGGTCTAAGTTTTCTCCTTCAATAACCTTTGCTGCTTTCTTTTCCATCTGCTCACCAGCAAGATGAATCAGTAAATCACTGACACCAAATACCGGATCTCCGGGCTTATCTCCAATATTTACCTCTACTACACTTCCGTCTTTCTTTGCCACTACACCATGCAATGCCAGCGGAAGTGTTACCCACTGGTATTTCTTCACACCACCATAATAATGGGTATCTAACATAGCAAGCCCGGTATCTTCATAGAATGGATTCTGTTTTAAATCCATTCTCGGAGAATCCACATGTGCGCCGAGAATCCGCATGCCCTCTTCCATTGGTTTCTTTCCTACAATGAACATAGCAAGTGCTTTTCCATTATTATCTGCATACACTCTTGCACCGGATTCCAGTTTTATTCCTTCTGCAATCACTTTCTTTATATCAAGATATCCTGCTGCCTCTGCCCGCTCTACAAAAGTGCGTACACATTCTCTTTCTGTCTTACATGCTGATATAAATTTACGATACTCTTCTGCAAATTCAAAAACTTTCTTCTTCTCTTCTTCACTGTAATGATTCCATGCTACTTCTCGTTCCATATGAATGAATCTCCTTTTACTCTTCTTCCTCGTCGTCCTTCTTGTTCAGATTTGCCTGTACACGACGATACAATTCCTGAGCTGCATTGTAACCCATCTTCTTCTGTCTGTGGTTAACGGCTGCAGCCTCGCAGATAACTGCGAGATTTCGGCCTGGACGGATTGGAAGGGAATGACAGACTACTTTATTTCCAAGTAACTCTGTATATTCTTCCTCAAGGCCAAGGCGGTCATACTCATTATCTTTCTTCCAGTCTTCCAGTTTAATTACAAGGTCGATATTCTGTTTCTCTTTTACACACTCAACACCGAACAAAGTCTTTACATCAATGATTCCGATACCTCTTAACTCAATGAAGTATCTGGTGATATCCGGTGATGTGCCGGTTAAGGTATGCTCATTGATTTTACGGATTTCTACCACATCATCTGTTACCAGACGATGTCCCCGCTTAATCAGTTCCAGTGCTGCTTCACTCTTACCGATTCCGCTTTCACCGGTAATCAGAAGTCCCTCACCGTAAACGTCTACCAGCACACCATGGATGGTAATACACGGAGCAAGCTCTTCACTCAAAAGATAAATCAGCTCCGCCATGAATTCTGATGTGCTTCTGCCTGTTCCGAATACCGGAATATTATTTTCCTTTGCCCTCTGTAAGAACAGGTCATCCGGCTGTAAATCCCTGCAGAAAATAACACATGGTATATCATATTTTAAGAACCGGCTGTAAATGCTGTCCTTTTCTGAATCATTCAAATGCTGCAGGTATGTATATTCTACCATACCGATAATCTGTACACGGGACTGCTCGAAATGTTCAAAATATCCGCTCAGCTGTAACGCCGGACGGTTTACATCCGCAAGTCTGATGCGGTGTCCCTTTAATTCCATATCCTCAATATATTTCTTTAACTGCAGTTTTTTTACAATTTTCTCAATTCCTACACCTTCCATGGCATGACTCCTTCCTTATCTTCACCCCTGTATTTTTATAATTCTTTACTGTTCTAATAATTTGAAACGTTCTACCAGTTCATCTAAAGAAGTTGCCTCTGCAGACAATTCTTCACTGGTTGCTGATGCTTCCTGGGATGCTGCAGAATTGGTCTGAATAACATCATCAATCTGTTTTACACCATCTTCAATTTCTTTTACTGACACTGCCTGGCGGTCAGATGCAATTCGGATATTAGCAACTTCTGTAATAATAGCATCCAGTTCTGTAATAACCTTATTTAATGATTCCGATGTCTGCTGTGTTACTTCATTTCCATGTTCTACTTCTACCTGGTTTGTCTCCAGTAAATGTTTGGATGTCTCTGCAGATTCTGCACTGCTTTCAGCCAGCATACGAATCTGCTCCGCAACAACTGCAAATCCCTTTCCTGCTTCTCCGGCTCTTGCAGCTTCAATGGATGCATTTAAGGAAAGAAGGTTGGTCTGGCTTGCAATACCATCAATTTCAGTAATAACTCTTTCCAGTTCTTTGGATGTTGTCGAGATACGTTCCATTGCCTCCATAAGTTCCCGCATCTTGTTCTGGCTGACATTTGCTTCCATTCCTACACTCTTTGCACGGTCATGTACAATATCTGTTGACTTGCTGTTTGCAACAACCTGCTCTGTAACCTTTGAAACATTCTCCACCAGATTATCTACTGCAATAGACTGGTCTGTTGCACCCTTTGCCAGGTCCTGGGAGCTGATTGCAAGCTGTTCAGAACCGGCGGCTACCTGATTAGAAGATTCCTTAATCAGACATAATGTACTGCTTACGTTCTGGATGGTGCTTACCAGTTCTTCCATCACTGTTTCAAATTCTCCCACATATGCTTCTTTGCATGAAGAATGTACGGTATAATTACCCTGTGCAAATTCTTTTAAAATATTCTGTAAATCACCAACAATTTTCTGTAAAGTATCTTCCATATTACGGAACTGATTTGCCAGTTCTCCGATTTCATCTTCAGACTGATAAGTTACTTTCTCATGTAATTCTCCATGAGAAAGATGCTCTGCTACATCTTCTAATTCCCGGATTGGTTTTACAATATAATAAATTAACCACTTGGATTCCCGGCCGGTTAAAGTAACACTTACTACTACGATTGTCAGCATAATCACAATGCAGATAACCAAAACCGGAATACGGAACGCATCCGGTACCACTGCCAGCAGAATCAATCCCAGACTGGCTAGTGCTACTGTTGCAAAATACAGCCTGAATATCATGTTAAATGAATCATTAACTTTTTTCTTGATACTTTTGTTTTTGAATTTTTCTTCTTTGGTCATAGTGATTCTCCTTTTTCTTTTTCTTTTTATTTTTCCTCTTCCCCGTGGAAAAAGCGGAATACTTCTTCCGCTGCTTTTTCATTCATCGTTTCTGTCCCAGACAATTCTTCTATGGACGCACTGCGAATGGCATCTAAAGACTGGAACCTTCGCATCAGTGCCTTTCTTCGAGCCGGACCGATTCCCGGAATATCATCCAGCACAGAATGTACCTGTTCCTTACTTCGCAAAGAACGATGATATTCTATGGCAAACCGATGTGCTTCATCCTGTATTCTTGTAATCAGATGAAATCCTTCACCGGAAGTGTCTATCGGTATCTCTATATTCTGATAATATAATCCTCTCGTCCTGTGATGATCATCTTTTACCATTCCACAGACCGGTATGGAAAGATGCAGTTCATCCAGCACCTGAAGAGCAATATTTACCTGACCTCTTCCACCATCCATCATAATCAAATCCGGGAATTTTGTAAATCCCCCATATTGGTCATCCAGCCCTTTTTTTTGTAAAATTTTCCTTTCTTCCTGTCCATGGGTGAATCTGCGGGTCAGAACCTCGTGCATGGATGCATAATCATCCGGTCCCGTGATAGTTCTTAACTTAAATTTCCGGTAATCACTGCGCTGTGGTTTTCCCTTTTCATAAACCACCATGGAACCTACCGTTTCAAATCCATTGATATTGGAAATATCATAGGCTTCCACACGTTCTAACTTTTCTAAATCCAGCCAGGATGCAATTTCTTTCATTGCACCGATTGTCCTGCCTTCTTCACGCTTTAGCTTTTCCCTGTCCTGGGACAATACCAGTGCGGCATTTTTCTCTGCCAGCTCTACCAGTTTTTCCTTCATTCCTTTCTGTGGTACCCGGAGTACTACCTTCTGACCACGCTTCTTAGTCAGCCAGTCTTCAATAACTGCTGCATCCTCAACTGCATATTGCAGCATGATTTCCTTTGGGATATATGGTGTTCCGGAATAGAACTGCTTCAAAAATGTTGCCAGTATCTGTTCCTTACTGTCTTCATTGGCAATAGTTACATAAAAGTGTTCTCTTCCTATAAGCCTGCCACTCCGGATAAAGAATACCTGAACTACCGCATCCCGGTCATCGGCTGCAAGAGCTATTATATCTTTATCCTCTCCGTCGGAACTGGTGATTTTCTGCTTCTGTGCCACCTGTTTTACACTGTTTAAAAGTTCCCGGTACTCAATTGCCCGCTCAAAATCCATATTTTCCGATGCCTGCATCATCCGCTCTTCTAATTCTTTTAAAACCGGCTGATAATTGCCATTTAAGAAATCTACTGCCTGATTGATTTTCTCCCGGTACTCCTCTTTGGAAATATACCCCTGACAGGGTGCCTGACACTGATGAATATGGTAATTAAGGCACGGACGTTCTTTTCCAATATCTCTTGGCAATACCCGGTTGCAGGTTCTTAAATGATAAATTTTTTTCAACAAATCTATCGTATCTTTCACCGCACCGGCACTGGTATATGGACCAAAATATCTGGATTTGTCTTTTTTCAGCTGACGGCAAAAGAGAACCCTGGGGAATTCTTCCCCCAGAGTCACCTTTATATAGGGATAAGTCTTATCATCCCGGAGCATGGTATTATACTTCGGTCTGTACTCTTTTATTAAATTGCATTCTAATACCAGTGCTTCTAATTCCGAATCAGTGATAATATATTCAAACCGGGTAATCTTCTTTACCATCTGGTCTTTCTTGATTCCTTCGTCATGACACGCCTGAAAATACTGACGTACCCGGTTCCGAAGGCTTACTGCCTTACCTACATAAATAATGGCATCACTGGCATCATGCATGATATAGACCCCCGGCTGATCCGGAAGCTTCTTTAATTCTTCTTTAATGTTAAACGTCATTCCCGTTCTCTTCTTTTTGGTCCTCTTCTTCCTTCTTTTCCTCATCCGGATCCGGCAGCCCTTTTAACTCACGGAATATCTTCATAAATTCTTTACCCGTAATGGTTTCATGTTCATATAAATAATCCGCAATATGGTCTAATACCTCGCGATTCTCTTCTAAGAGCTGATATGCCTCCTGATAGCAGTTATGAATCATGGTACGGACTTCTTCATCAATCTGTGCCGCTGTCTCATCGCCGCAATTCAAATGTGCTGCACCATCCAGATATGCATTATCTACAGAAGCCAAACTCATCATGCCAAATTTATCTGACATACCAAACTGTGTAATCATTGCCCTTGCAATCTTAGTCGCATTTTCAATATCATTTGCTGCTCCACTGGTTGCAGAATGGAATACCAGTTCTTCTGCTGCACGGCCTGCCATATAAGTCGTTATCTTGGCAATTAATTCATCCTTGGTCTCAAGAAATTTCTCTTCTTCCGGTGTCTGCAAGGTGTATCCCAATGCCCCCATGGTTCTTGGTACGATAGTAATTTTCTGTACCGGTTCTGTATTCTTCTGTAATGCAGTAACCATTGCATGACCTACTTCATGATAAGAAACAATCTTCTTCTCATGATTACTCATGGCACGGTCTTTCTTCTCTTTTCCACCAACTGCCACGATTTCAAAGGCTTCAAACAAATCACTCTGATTTACAAATTTACGGTTATGTTTTACTGCATTAATAGCCGCTTCATTAATCATATTTGCAAGATCGGAGCCAACCAGTCCTGCACTTGCCAGAGCAATTGCTTCCAAATCTACGGATTCATCCATATGCACATCTTTGGAGTGTACCTTCAGCGTCTCAAGACGACCCTTCAAATCCGGTTTGTCTACAATAATTCTACGGTCAAACCGGCCCGGGCGAAGTAACGCTTTATCCAGTACTTCCGGACGGTTTGTTGCTGCCAGAACTAAAAGCCCCTTTGAAGTATCAAATCCATCCATCTCTGCCAGCAACTGGTTTAAGGTCTGCTCACGCTCGTCATTTCCACCGCCGAATCTGCTGTCACGGCTCTTGCCGATGGCATCAATCTCATCAATAAATATGATACATGGTGCCTGTTTCTGGGCATCCTTAAACAAATCTCTTACCCGGGATGCACCAACACCTACAAACATCTCTACAAAGTCAGAACCGGCCAGTGAGAAGAACGGAACATTTGCTTCTCCGGCAACTGCCTTGGCAAGCAGCGTTTTACCGGTTCCAGGTGGTCCTACAAGCAATGCTCCCTTCGGAAGTTTTGCTCCGATTTCACGGTATTTTTTCGGATTATGCAGGAAATCTACCACTTCCTGTAAAGATTCTTTTGCTTCATCCTGTCCGGCAACATCCTTAAAGGTTACACCGGTTGTCTTTTCTACATATACTTTGGCATTGCTCTTGCCGACTCCCATCATTCCGCCGCCGGCCTTCTTCATGACTGCGCCAAAAATAATCCAGATAATAATCAAAGGCAATACAATACTTAAAATATTAAATACCCATGTCGATGTATTATTCGGAATATATCCGTCAATTTCTACCTTGTGTTTATTTAAGAGATCTAATAAATTTTCATCTTTAATAAATCCGGTATAATAGGTCATCTTTACCAGCGTCTTATCATCTGACTTTGGTGTGATATTATACTGGTTTGCACCTACTTCGACCTTTTCTACCTTGTCATCCTTTACCATCTGGACAAATTCCGTATAGGTAATCCGCTGGGAAGTCATATCTGCACTGCAACGGTTTAAAAGACTCATAAAGAACAGCGTCACAAGAGTAATGATAACAAATGCCAGTATCATCTGGCCATTACCGCCCTTTTTATCGCCGTTCTGATTATTATTCCCATTATTCTGGTTATTATTTCCACCATTCTGATTATTATTTCCATTATTAAACAGGTTATCCATTGTATCCTCCGTATATGATTCTCGAAACTCTCCCAAAATATAGTTCTTATTATATGTAATCTGCCCGGATAAATCAATAATAACTCTGTTAAGTTTTCCTTTCTTTTCTAAATATTTTATAAATTTTTGTGGATTTATTTTTACTGTCGTTGTATAATAGACTAAGTTTGAGAAAAAATGAGACCGACGGCGCATTCACTGTCGGTCTATCTAAGTTTTAACCATATACACACATTTAAGGAGGAACTACCATGCCTGTAAAATACGTCTTTGTCACCGGTGGAGTTGTTTCCGGTCTCGGAAAAGGCATTACTGCTGCATCACTTGGCCGTCTGTTAAAAGCCAGAGGCTACAAGGTTACTATGCAGAAATTTGACCCGTATATCAATATTGACCCGGGTACCATGAACCCAATCCAGCACGGTGAAGTTTTCGTTACCGATGATGGAGCAGAAACCGACCTGGATTTAGGCCATTATGAACGTTTCATTGATGAAAGTCTTACCAAGAATTCTAACGTTACTACCGGAAAAGTTTACTGGTCTGTACTTCAGAAAGAACGCCGTGGAGACTTTGGTGGCGGTACTGTTCAGGTAATTCCACATATTACCAATGAAATCAAGAGCCGATTCTACCGTAACTTTACTTCCAATGATACCCATATTGCCATCATTGAAGTAGGTGGTACTGTCGGAGATATTGAAAGCCAGCCTTTCTTAGAGTCCATCAGACAGTTCCAGCATGAAGTCGGACATGAAAATGCAATTCTGATTCATGTAACACTGATTCCTTATATCAAGGCATCCGGTGAATTAAAGACCAAACCGACACAGTCCAGTGTAAAGGAATTACAGGGAATGGGTATCCAGCCGGATATTATCGTATGCCGTTCCGAGCATCCTTTAGACCAGGGCTTAAAAGATAAAATTGCTTTATTCTGTAATGTGCCAAATGACCATGTGCTGCAGAATCTGGACGTAGAATATCTCTACGAAGCACCACTTGCCATGGAAAAAGAAAATCTGGCAAAGGTTGCCTGCGATTCTCTTCATCTTCCATGTCCGGAGCCGGATTTAAAAGACTGGACCGATATGGTTGAAGCATTACGCAATCCGATTCAGGAAGTAAATATCTCCTTAGTCGGAAAATATACACAGCTTCATGATGCTTATATCTCTGTTGTAGAAGCATTAAAACATGGTGGAATTGCCGAGCGTGCAACCGTTAATTTAAACTGGGTAGATTCCGAATTATTAAATGATGAAAACGCAGAAGAAATTCTTGGTAATTCTGACGGAATTATTGTACCGGGTGGTTTCGGTGACCGTGGTGTAGAAGGAATGATTACTGCTGCAAAATATGCAAGAGAACATAAAATTCCATACCTTGGTCTCTGTCTTGGTATGCAGGTTGCTATCATTGAATATGCAAGACACGTCTGCAAACTCAATGACGCGCACAGCATCGAATTGGACCCGAATACCACACATCCTGTTATTGCTCTGATGCCGGATCAGGATGGCATTGAAGACATCGGTGGAACCTTACGTCTCGGTTCTTACCCATGTGTTCTGGATACTGCCTCCCTTGCTTATCAGGTTTACGGAGAAGAAACCATCCACGAAAGACATCGTCACAGATACGAAGTGAACAATGATTACCGTAACATTCTTACTGAAAACGGTATGAAGCTGTGTGGTCTTTCTCCGGATGGACGTATCGTAGAAATGGTAGAAATTCCTGGACACCCTTGGTTCGTTGCAACCCAGGCCCATCCAGAATTAAAATCCAGACCAAACCGTCCACATCCTTTATTCAAAGGCTTTATTAAAGCAGCAACTGAAATCAGAAAGCAGAAATAGACTTTATTTTAAAAACAGCCTGTGATTTTCATGATACATCATGAAAATCACAGGCTGTTTCTGTTTTACAAATATAACCAAAAATCAAAGCAGTACTGCTTACTTTCTTTCTCCGTCTAAGAAACGCATCTCGCCCTCTTCCCCTTCTTCCGGTTTTGAGAAGCCAATCATTCTGGCCTTTTCTCCATTTAAAAGACGCAGGCACTGTGGACAAAGTGTTCCAAAGGAAACTGGCTGTCCGCACCGGGAACAATAATTCGACATAATACCTGCTTTATCCTTTTCTTTATATTCAATTCTTCCCTCTTTAATCCACTGCTTTACCATCCGTACCGGAATATCAAAATACTCTGCCACCTGATATTCATTTACATCATTGTTTCGTACAAATTCCCGCACTTTATCAAAAAGAAGCAGTTCCTCACAGGCATAACAGTATTCCCTGTCTGACAAAGGCGGCAATGCCTTTCTGCACATCTTACAATACTTAACTTCTGTCTCCATTCTTCCCATCACCTGCTAACTGTATTTATTCTGTATCTTCTGAAGATATGTCACATATTTTTCTCTCATCTCTGCCGGCTCGATAATCTCAACCTTTTCTCCAAGGCCACAAAGCCAGCCGTAAAACTGTCCGCTGACTGCCACATGAAGTCTTGCTCTAAAATGCATATCATCTGCTTTTCTGACATTTACTTCCTGCCCAAACCGGTCAATCACCACGCCAATCATATCATTTTCACAAAGCAGTGTCACCGTTTCTTCCTCACCGGCAAACATACCAAAAGTTTTCTTTGAATAAGATGCAATATCAAAGGTTTCAAACTGCTTAAGACCTTCCCGTTTCTTTCTGGTCAGTGAAATCTTAAGCATCTTATCCACGCGGAAATGCTTGATAATCTTATCTTCCTCATCATATGCTATAAGATAATAATTCTCATCATCCCAGGAAAGCACCAGCGGACTCACCTCGTAAAATGCTCCGTCCCGTCGAAGCTCCATTTCTTTTTCGATATTCCACGAAAAATACTGGAAACGGATTTTTACATCTCCGGAAATTCCGTTGTAAATCATATCAATGTTATAATAAATATTCTCATTAATGGTCTTATTCCGGTTGGTTACCACTACCTGACGCTGAAGCTGTTTTGCCTCATAGACGCTGACCAGCTTCTCCAACTTATGTATCAGCTCTCTTGATTTCTTCTGTGTAATGAACTTCGATGACTGCACCGCATCCACCAAAAGTTTCAATTCTGCCAGTTCAAAATCACGGCTTCCGATATAATATCCGCCTCGGTACTCCTGTTCCCTTAAAATATCCACACCAAAGTCCTGCAGCATCTCCAAATCCCGATAAATACTTTTGCGTTCTGCCGAAATACCTTTCTGATTCAGATATGCTATAATATCCCTCATCCTGACAGCATGCTTCTCATCCGTCTGTTCATACAGCAGTTCTAATATATATAATATTTTCAGTTTCTGATGCTCTGTTTTTCCCATAATTCTAGTATAGCATAGGGCAAAACTTTGCGATACCTGTTTTTCAAATTTTCTGACATTTTCTCGTCACCCGCCTAAATTATGTTTTTCATTTTACTGTAAAAAAGGAATTGTCACCCATTCCAATTCATGTTATAATATGTATAAATAAAGATTGAATTACCAAGAGACGAGAGCAAGGTAAAGAAGAGCGAGAGTATCGCTTTTATTTATCTTGCTTTTTTTGTTGCCAGCAGAAAGGAGTTTTATATGTACGATATTGCAATTATTGGTGCCGGAGTCACCGGCTGTGCCATTGCCAGAGAGTTATCCCGCTATCAGGCAGGCATCTGTGTCATTGAACGGGAAGAGGATGTCTGCTGCGGAACCTCCAAAGCCAACAGTGCCATTATCCACGCCGGATTTGACGCAAAACCGGGCACGCTGAAAGCAAAGCTTAATGTAGAAGGAAATGCCATGATGGATACTCTCTCTAAGGATCTGGACATTCCTTTTGTACGAAACGGTTCTCTGGTGGTCTGCACCGATGAACAGGATGCCAGCGAATTGGAACGTCTTTTGGAACAGGGGAAAGGAAACGGGGTCAAAGACTTACGCATTCTTGACCGCGAAGCCTTACACACCATGGAACCAAATTTAGACGATCATGTCACAAATGCTCTCTACGCGCCCACAGGTGGTATCGTCTGTCCGTTTCATATGACAATTGCCTTCGCAGAAAATGCCGTTGCAAATGGCGTTGAATTCTTTTTAAATACTGCTGTAACTTCTATCACCAGCCTAGAAGATGGATACCTGATTTCCACTGATAAGCAGGATATCACCGCAAAAACTGTTATCAACGCTGCCGGTGTATATGCAGATGTTTTTCACAATATGGTAAGCAGCAAAAAACTTCACATTACCGCCCGGAAAGGTGAATACCAGCTTCTTGATAAATCTGCCGGAACTCATGTATCCCATACGATTTTCCAGCTACCGGGTAAAATGGGAAAGGGTGTCCTGGTTACTCCTACGGTTCACGGCAATCTTCTCGTTGGTCCGACCGCAGAGGATACCGATAACAAAGAAGGTATCAATACCACCAGAGAAGGACTTGCTTCTCTTTCCGAAAAAGCCTCTCACAGCGTTAAGAATCTTCCGATGCGTCAGGTCATTACTTCTTTTGCAGGACTTCGTGCCCATGAAGATAATGGCGACTTTATCATCGGCGAAGCAGCTGATGCTCCCGGCTTTTTTGATGCCGCTGGTATCGAATCTCCAGGACTTTCCTCTGCACCAGCCATTGGCGTCATGATGGCCAGACTGGTGCAGGATAAGATGCATTTAACCGAAAAAGAAAATTTCATTGCCACCCGCAAAGGAATTTTAAGACCAGAAGAGCTTTCCTTAGAAGAAAGAAATGAACTGATCAAAAAGCAGCCTGCCTATGGAAACATTATCTGCCGCTGTGAAATGATTTCAGAAGGAGAAATTCTCGATGCTATTCACCGCCCGCTGGGTGCCCGCTCTTTAGATGCCATCAAGCGTCGTACCAGAGCAGGCATGGGACGCTGTCAGGCAGGTTTTTGTTCCCCGCGTACCATGGAAATTCTTTCCAGAGAAGTTCCTATGGAAATGACGGACATCAGCAAATGTGGTGGCTCTTCACAGTTTGTCTATGGATATAACAAAGAGATTCAGGAGGAAATGCCATGAAATCATATGATTTAGTAATCGTTGGCGGCGGTCCTGCAGGACTTGCAGCCGCTGTATCCGCAAAAGAAAATGGAATAAATGATATTCTCATTATTGAACGTGACAAAGAACTGGGCGGCATCTTAAACCAGTGCATACACAACGGTTTTGGCCTTCATACCTTTAAGGAAGAGCTGACCGGGCCGGAATATGCTTCCCGCTTTATTGAAAAAGTACTCGCTCTTGGCATCTCTTACAAATTAAACACTATGGTAATGGATATCTCCCATAAGAAAAAAATAACTGCCATGAACCGGAAAGATGGCATGTTTGAGATTCAGGCAAAAGCAATTATCCTTGCCATGGGCTGCAGGGAACGGAGCCGTGGTGCCCTTAATATTCCGGGCTATCGTCCGGCAGGTATCTACTCCGCCGGAACGGCACAGCGTCTTGTCAATATGGAAGGCTATATGCCGGGCAGGGAAGTCGTTATCTTAGGCTCCGGTGATATCGGTCTGATTATGGCACGCCGCATGACCTTAGAGGGCGCCAAAGTAAAAGTCGTAGCAGAACTGATGCCTTATTCCGGTGGTCTCAAGCGTAATATTGTTCAATGTCTGAATGACTTTGATATTCCGTTGAAATTAAGCCATACCGTTATTGATATTGAAGGAAAAGAGCGTGTCACCGGTGTTACCATTGCAGAAGTCGGCTCCGATGGAAGGCCAATTGCCGGTACAGAAGAATATTATTCCTGTGATACGCTCCTCTTATCCTGTGGTCTGATTCCGGAAAATGAATTAAGCCGCAGTGCCGGTGTCACTTTAAATCCGGTCACCTCCGGTCCTGTTGTAAATGACAGCTTAGAAACTAGTATTTCCGGTGTTTTTGCCTGTGGAAATGTCCTGCATGTCCATGACCTGGTGGATTATGTTTCTGAAGAAGCCGGTATCGCCGGAGCGAATGCTGCACAATATATTTTATCCGGCAACACTGCTGATGCATGTAATACCAGCAGCCAGCATTCCGATGCATCCGTTTCCGA
This sequence comes from Roseburia amylophila, assembly GCF_025567465.1. Taxonomy (NCBI): domain Bacteria; kingdom Bacillati; phylum Bacillota; class Clostridia; order Lachnospirales; family Lachnospiraceae; genus Roseburia; species Roseburia amylophila. Next base: position 281,676 of record NZ_JAOQKI010000001.1, on the reverse strand, counting down.
ATGCAGCCAGCCATCTGTCGAAATTATTCCAACCGGTGGCGTCCGCTATACCGTTCCAAAATACATCCGGCCGGAGGCTATGGCGGACAAAGTTACTGTCCGGTTCCGCGTGGGACAAATTTATAAAAACTGCGGAATTGCCACTTACTTCGGCAAAGAACGTATCAGCTTCCGGAAACGTCCGGTTATGGCTCCGGGCGAGATGGAATCCGTTGTCCTTACCAAAGAACAGCTTACCAACTGCCCTGATTTAGAGCAGATTACCATTTGTATAGAGGAGGCGTAAGAGGATGGAAAAACGTGAATTAACCTGTATCGGCTGCCCTTTAGGCTGCTCTATTACCGTAACCATGGAAAATGCAGAAATTCTTGATGTTACCGGCAACACCTGCAAACGCGGCGATGCTTATGCCCGTAAGGAAGTTACCCATCCAACCAGAATCGTAACTTCTACCGTCCGGGTATCCGGTGGCACGATTCCGATGGTGTCCTGCAAAACCAAAGAGGATATCCCAAAAGAAAAGATTTTTGCAATTATCAATGCTCTCTGTGGCGTCACTGTTCCTGCACCGGTTTCTATCGGAGATATTCTGGTTCAGGACGTTGCAGGTACCGGCGTGGATATTATTGCCACAAAAAATGTTCCTGCAAAATTATAATCTCATTGTTATCAAATGATTCACATCATTCTGATAAATATTTATTCCAGGGGAATAACTGTTTTGGTGCGCCAGTATCTGATTGAGGGGTCGGATGCTGGCGTACTTGTTTTTACATGCGTTCCGTATGTTCATAAAATTCCGCAAATTTATATTTTTTATCCTATAGTTTTCCTTTATCATTTCCGGAAATGACGGTATAATATTTATAAATACGAAAATACGATGCGTAGAAAGGCGGTTTTACTATGCTTTCAAATTGTAAAGATGCTATGGATAATTCTCCGATTATTGCAGCCATCAAGGATATGGCAGGATTGAAAAAATGTCTCACCTGCGACAGTCAGGTTATTTTTATCCTGTTTGGAGACATCTGCAATATTGCAGATATTGTAGATAAGGTCAAAGCTGCAGGGAAAACGGCTATGGTACATATCGATTTAATCAATGGCCTATCCGGAAAAGAGATTGCTGTGGATTTCATCCGCAAATACACCCACGCCGACGGAATTATCACTACAAAACCAGTCCTTATCAAACGAGCCCGGGAATTAGAGCTTTCCACGATTCTGCGATTCTTCGTCATTGATTCCATGGCTTATGACAGCATTGAAAAGCAGCTTCGTTCTGTAAAACCGGATTACATTGAAATCCTGCCGGCACTAATGCCTAAGGTTGTATCCCGCATATGCCGGCTTTCAAAAGTTCCGGTTATTACCGGCGGACTCATTTCCGATAAAGAAGATGTAGTTACCATGCTGAATGCCGGAGCAGTCTGCATCTCATCTACGAATCCGGATGTGTGGTTTTTGTAATATGATTTTCAATTTATTTTATACATTTTCTATTTGTAACGAATCAGGAGGTTTCCTATGACAGAATCAGAAAAAATGAAGCTGGGACTTTGGTATGATGCCAATTATGACCAGGAATTATCAGAAGAACGTGAGAAAGCCGAAGATTTATATTTCACTTTCAACCATACTGCACCAAAGGAAAAGGCGCTGCGGGAAGATATTCTTAAAAAACTGCTTCCAAAAATGGGTGAACGTGTTACCATTCTCTCCCCATTTTATACCGACTATGGTTATAACTGTAACATTGGCTCTGATTGCTTTATCAATCACAATGCCTATCTGATGGACTGTGCTCCGATCACTCTTGGCAGCCACTGTTTTATCGGCCCAAACTGCGGCATGTATACAGCCGTTCATGCTACCATTGCCGAAGAACGCAATCTTGGGTTGGAAAAGGCACTTCCGATTACTGTTGGCGATAACGTCTGGATGGGTGGTGATGTCACCATTCTTCCAGGTGTCACCATTGGTGGAAATACCATTATCGGTGCCGGAAGCGTCGTCACAAAGGATATTCCTTCCAATGTCGTTGCCGCCGGTAATCCATGCCGTGTTCTCCGTCCAATTACAGAGGCAGACCGCATTGCAAAGAAATAATAGGGGGAGTAAAAAATGACACCAACCGATAATGAATTTTATGAAGCGTACAAAAAGTCAGCCAGCTTTTGTGATGATCTGTATCAGAAAGAACGGGAGAAAAACTATAAAAGTGGTATTAAATATTATATTGAAGATATGGAGCATACTCCCTTTTCAGTTGCAAGAATGATTCCCAACTGGAATTCTGATTTAAAAAAGCTGAAATATCTGCTCTATCTCAGAAATCAGCTCAGCCATGATATCAATACATCTCCTGGTTCGCTCGCTACCTCAGATGATACTCTGTGGATTCAGTCCTTTTATCAGCGATTATTAAACCAGAGTGACCCTCTTGCCCTAAAACATCAGTTGCTTTCTCCTAACAGAAATACCAATACTCCTGCTAAAAGTGTCTCCACACCAAATCAGTCTATGCAACATAGAACAATGCCATATAACCCACTCTATGCCAATGAAGCTGATAGAGAACCACAAAACATGCATTTTCACTGGACATGGATTGTTATTGGGATTGTTATTGCATTCATTGTTCTATTTTTCATTTACCTTGGAGCTATAATTTAACTCCCTATTTCTGATTGTATTAATTTCTGTCCAATCATTTCAAATTCCTTTTCATCTTCATTCATTTTACTACACTTACTTTCTTATTCTTCTTATCAGCACGCCATTAGACAAAAGTGTGGAATCAATGTAGTGGCGGGCAAGCAGGATTTCTCCCTGCTGTTCTACTTCCACATCTTCCTCACAGCAATTGATGATTACTTCCACATAACAATCCGGAAAATCCACTTTCCGGAACTGGATAACACGCTTGTACTTGGCATAATCATTTGGGAAATGGAAATTGCGGCTTTTTAAAAGTGGTTCCTGCCTGCGCAGGTGAATCAGTGTTGCAATAATTTTACTGCGTTCAGCATATTTTCCAGCCTCAATGTCCTTCCAAGGCATACAACGTCTGCAATCCGGATCATAGCTTCCCTCCATTGCAATTTCCGTTCCGTAATAAATGCAAGGACTGCCCGGCATTGCAAATAATACTGCAATCTGCGCAAAATACTCATCCAGATTTTTCACATCCGAGCGGAGCCGCTTTGTATCATGAGAATCCAGAAGATTGAAAAGCACATCATTGGTCTGCTGCATATAGCTTGTATAGCAGCGGTTAATCGTATACTCAAAATCCTCATTGGTCAGGCTTTTATCTATCCAGAAATCCTTAATACTTTGTCCCAGTGGATAATTCATAACGGCATCAAATTCATCCCCGCGAAGCCACGGAAGTGCATTGTGCCAGATTTCTCCTAAAATATAAATGTCCGGGTTAATTTCCTTTACTCTGGCATGCAGCTCCTTACAGAATCGATGAGATACCTCATTTGCCACATCCAGACGGATTCCGTCAATACCATAATGCTCCACCCAGTTTGCACAGATATCGACAAAATATTTTCTGACCTCCGGATTATTGGTATTGATTTTCGGCATTCCATCATAAAAGGCAAAGGTATAAATCTGTTTTTTCTTTGCAGCTTTTCCATTCCGGTCAAATGGCCATTCATTTATCATAAACCAGTCATAATATTCTGATTCCGGTCCTTTTTCAAGGACATCCTGCCACGGTGCAAAATAATATCCGCAATGATTAAACACGCCATCTAACATTACACGGATGCCACGTTTATGTGCTTCTTCCACCAGATGAATCAATGTCTCTTCATCTCCGAACCGTGGGTCTATCTTTGTATAATCCGTCGTATCATACTTATGGTTGGATGGTGACTCATTGATTGGTGTCAGGTATAATCCATTGATTCCAAGATTCTGCAGGTAATCCAGCTTACTTGTGATTCCAGCCAGATCTCCGCCAAAGCATTCCTCATTTTTCACCCTGCCATGCTCACGCCACGGCACTACATCCTCCGGGTCAATGGAATGGTCGCCGTTACAGAAACGGTCCGGGAAAATCTGATACCATACGGTATCATTTACCCAGGCAGGTGTCCGTGGCACATCACATGGATTCATCCATGGAAATACAAAGCACTGGCGGCTTCTGCCTTCCAGATGCATCTGCTCATCACTGACAAATCCATCCTCAAAATAGAACCAGCTTTCATTTTCTGTCTGTAACTTAAAATAATATTTCAGACGTTTATACTCCGGTCGGACGGTTGTTGTCCACCAAATCTGATTTTTCAGACGCTTCTTATAAATGATTGCCTCTTCCGTTCCATCCCAATGCTCTCCGCCACCTAAGATACCAACAGCAAATGGGTCTCCTAATATGATGGATACCGATTGCACATCATATCCCGTCTTAATATTAATAATTAACTCCTCTTCATTCAGCGGATAACAATAATTGTCACTCGCCTGATGATAAACTGCATTAAAATCCATTTGTTTCCTCTTTCTCTTTGCGATATATTTGTCTTTAAATTATAACATATTTCTTTTCATTTCTCTTTATCATTTTTTCAAATACAGGTATAATAGTTACAAAGATTCAGAAAGGCGGTTATATTATGCTTTCCAACTGTAGAGACGCTATGGTACACATTGATTTAATTAACGGTCTTTCCGGGAAAGAGATTGCCGTGGATTTCATTTAGAAATTTACCCGGGCTGACGGTATTATCACTACCAAACCAGCTCTTATTAAACGAGCCAGGGAATTAGAACTTTCCACGATTCTGCGTTTCTTTGTCATCGATTCCATGGCTTACAGCAGCATCGAAAAGCAGCTTCGCTCTGTTAAACCGGATTACATCGAAATCCTGCCGGCACTGATGCCTAAGGTTGTATCCCGCATATGCCGGATTTCCAAAGTCCCTGTTATTAAGCGCGGTGAGATAAGAAAACAAGCAAAAACCCTTATATCATCGCGTTTTAAGGACAGCGGGCAAACAGGTTACAAGTGAATAACCAAGCAAAAGGGACGTTATCGAAAGATAGCGTCCCTTTCTGCATACTACGCCGCAGCTTCAAAGAAGTTGTGGCGTTTTTTTATGCCCGCAGGAAAGGAGGCGCAGCCGGAATGTATTTCACAAAGGGCAAGCAGCGGGCATTTGAACTGCTCATGCAGCAGAAGCCGGGATTTGACCGCTATCAATCCGGTTGTGCCGGAGATGATGAAGATTGCGGCACTTGCCGTTTCTACCGCCCACAATGGAAATATGAGTTTTGCGTTTTCAAAAAGTGTCCCTATTGCCCCGGCAAAAGGACGCGGAAAACGCCCGCCAGCATGGACAAATAGACGGGCAAAAGCCCTTGTGCCATGCGGCTTTGCAGACGCGAAAACGGCAAAGGGCATATTGCAATACCAAAACCGCCGAAAACGGCTTTCTAATTGTCCACGCAGATCAAGAGAGGAAGTGAGGAAAAATGGCAGTTTTCAGAGTGGAGCGAAATACGGGATATACCGTTATGAGCAACCACCACTTGCGCAACAAGGAATTGTCCTTAAAGGCAAAGGGCTTGTTGTCGCAAATGCTGTCTTTGCCGGAGGATTGGGATTATACCCTTGCGGGCTTATCCCATATCAACCGGGAGAAGATCGACGCAATCCGCGAAGCGGTAAAGGAACTCGAAAAAGCCGGATATATCGTGCGCAGCCGGGAACGCGACGAAAAGGGACGCTTGCGGGGCGCGGATTACGTCATATACGAGCAGCCGCAGCCGCGAGAGCCGGAAGCAGCTACCAGCGGCGGACAGCCGCCTATATTGGATTTACCTACATTGGAAAATCCAACATTGGATAATCCAACGTTGGAAAAACCTACGCAGGAAAAACCTACGTTGGAAAATCCAACGCAATTAAATAAAGATATATCAAGTAAAGAACAATCAATTACTGATTTATCAAGTACCCATTCCTTTCCATTCCATTCCCTAAATCCCTTGCCCTTCGAACAGGGCAAAGCGGCTACGCCGTCGGAAAGGAAAAGAACGGAAGCGAAAAGCAATAGCGCAGTAGAGATTTACAGGGAGATTATCAAGGACAATATCGAATACGACCATCTCATTCAAAACTGCAAAATTGACAAAGACCGCTTGGACGAGATTGTTGACCTTATGCTGGAAACCGTCTGCACAGCGCGAAAGACAATCCGTATTGCCGGGGACGACTACCCCGCCGAATTAGTGAAATCAAAGTTTTTGAAGCTGAACAGCAGCCATATTGAGTTCGTTTTGGATTGCATGAGGGAGAACACAACCAAAGTGCGCAACATCAAGCAGTATCTAAAAGCGGTGCTGTTCAACGCGCCGAGTACCATTGACAGCTACTATACCGCCCTTGTCAATCACGACTTATACGGCGGCGAATGAGCATAGCCGCACTTTACCGGGAAAGGAGTTGATACCTTGCAGGAAGAAGTAACCCAAAAAACGATTGCCCTATACGTCAAAGTGGGAAAAGGCGCGGCGCGGCTTACCGAACAGGCGTTGCAGAAAGCAATCCAAAAGTTTTTGGAGCAGAAAAGCAAGCCCGCACATGGGAAACAGACCATGCGGCAGCTTATGAAGCAGAACGCGGGCGTTTCCAACATCGAGATCACCGACAGCAATATTAAAGCCTTTGAGAGTACGGCGAAGAAATACAACATAGATTTTTCGCTGAAAAAGGTTAAGGGTGAACAGACCCGTTACCTTGTGTTTTTCAAAGGCCGGGACGCAGACGTTATGACCGCAGCGTTTCAAGAGTTTTCTGCAAAGAAGCTGAACCGGGATAAAAAGCCCTCTATCCGCAAAGCCCTTGCCGCTGCAAAGGACAAGGCGAAGCAGCTTAACGCCGCCCGCGACAAGGTAAAGAAAATGGACAGGGGGCGCGAGATATGAAGCAGATAAACTACAAAAAGCTGATACTTCCGAATATCCCCTATGTGTTCTTTGTCTATCTCTTTGATAAAGTCGGACAGGCGGTGCGGCTTGCCCCCGGCGCGGATATATCCGCAAAGATACTGAATATCACAAAAGGATTTTCCGCAGCCTTTGAAAACGCCTTGCCGAGCATTTACCCTCTGGATTTGCTTGTCGGCATTGTCGGCGCGGTGGTTATCCGCTTGATTGTCTATGTCAAAGGGAAAAACGCGAAGAAATACCGCAAGGGCGCGGAGTACGGCTCTGCCCGATGGGGCAACGCCGAAGATATAAAGCCCTACATAGACCCGGAGTTTCAAAACAACATCATTTTGACGCAGACGGAACGGCTTACCATGAACAGCCGCCCGAAGCAGCCGAAGTACGCGAGAAATAAGAACGTCGTCGTGATCGGCGGCAGCGGCAGCGGAAAAACAAGGTTTTTCGTCAAGCCTAATTTAATGCAGCTTCATTCCTCTTACGTCTTGACAGACCCGAAAGGTACGGTTTTGATTGAGTGCGGGAAGCTGCTGCAACGGGCAGGCTACCGCATTAAGGTATTGAATACGATTAACTTCAAAAAATCCATGCACTACAACCCCTTTGTGTATATCCGCAGCGAGAAAGATATTTTGAAGCTGGTAAATACGTTGATAGCGAATACCAAAGGTGAGGGCGAAAAAAGCGCAGAGGATTTTTGGGTAAAGGCAGAACGGCTTTTGTATTGCGCGTTGGTGGGCTACATCTGGTACGAAGCCCCCGCAGCGGAAAAGAACTTTATTACCCTGTTGGAACTTATCAACGCCAGCGAAGCCCGCGAGGACGACGAGGAATATCAAAGCCCCGTCGATCTGCTGTTTGCCGACTTGGAGGAACGCGACCCCGACCATTTCGCGGTGAAGCAGTACCGAAAGTACAAATTAGCGGCGGGTGTTGTATGCTCTAAAAGACTTCTTAATCAAGCGGTTGGGAAGTCTCTTAGAACACACAACCTAAAACCGAAGAAAGGAGCGCAAGTTATGAGAAAAAATGAGAAAATCACAGCTCTGTACGAACGACTGAGCCGTGATGACTTTGGCAAAGATGATGACCAACAGCGTGAGAGCAATTCCATATCCAATCAAAAGGCAATGTTGGAGGAGTTCGCCGCACGGCAGGGCTTTACAAACATTGTCCATTTCACGGACGATGGCATTAGTGGTACTTGCTTTGACCGTCCCGGATTTTTAGCAATGATGAAAGAAGTGGAAGCCGGGAATGTGGAGTATTTGTGCATCAAGGACATGAGCCGCATGGGTCGTGACTATCTGAAAGTCGGTCAGATTATGGAAATCCTGCGTCAGCGTGGCGTTCGCCTTATCGCCATCAATGACGGCGTGGACAGTGCCAGAGGGGACGATGATTTTACCCCTTTCCGCAACATTATGAACGAATACTACGCCAGAGACACCAGCCGTAAAATCCGTTCCACTTTCCAGTCCAAAGGCAAGTCCGGCAAGCACCTCACAGGCACGGTCATTTACGGCTATCTTTGGAACGAAGCCAGAGACCAATGGTTGGTTGACCCCGAAGCCGCCGAGGTGGTCAAGCGCATCTTTGCCATGACGATTGACGGCTACGGTCCGTATCAGATCGCCAGCAAGCTGAAAGAAGAAAAAGTCCTCATTCCGTCCGCTTACCTTGCCCGGCACGGCGAGGGCGTGAACAAAAATAAGACCTTCAAAGATGTGTACGGCTGGGGTTCTTCCACCATCTGCAACATTCTTGAAAAGCGTGAATATCTGGGACACACCATCAACTTCAAGACCCGAAAGCACTTCAAGGACAAGAAAAGCCATTATGTCCCGGAGGACGAATGGACAATTTTCGAGAATACCCATGAAGCTATCATTGACCAGCAGACCTTTGACCTTGTGCAGAAAATCCGTGGGAATGTCAGACGCTACCCGGACGGCTGGGGCGAAGCAGCTCCCCTCACAGGCTTGCTTTATTGTGCCGATTGCGGCGGCAAGATGTATGTCCACCGTACCAACAACGGCAAGCGTATTTCTCAATATACCTGTTCCCAATACAGCAAAGTCCCAGTTGGAAAGCTCTGCACGACACAGCACCGTATCAATGAAGATGTGGTACTGTCCCTTGTTTCCGAAATGCTCAAAGCTATTGCCGAGTATGCGAAGCATGACAGAGCCGAGTTTGTCCGAGTGGTGCAGGAAGCGCAGTCCAGCCAGCAGACGGCAGAGGTCAAGAAACAGCGGACACGCCTTGCCACCGCAAAGCAGAGAGTTTCCGAGCTGGAAGTCCTGCTCTGCAAAATCTATGAGGACAACATTTTAGGAAAGCTGTCTGACAGCAGATATGCCACTCTGGACGCTCAATATGAAAAGGAGCAGACCGAGCTTACCGCTGAAATCTCTGTTCTGGAAAAGGCTATCAAGAGCTACGAGAAGCACGAAAAGGACGCTGACCGTTTTATCGCTCTGATTGACAAGTATGAGAACTTCGACAAGCTGACGATTGCCATGCTCAATGAGTTTATTGAGAAAATCCTTGTGCATGAGCGTGACCGCAAGGGCAGTATTCAGACCACACAGGAGGTCGAGATTTACTTCAATTTCGTGGGTCGTTTCGTTCCCCCTGCGTTTGGCGAAGTGGAGCTTACCCCGGAGGAATTAGAGGAAATCCGCAAGCGTGAGGAACGCAAGGACAGGCTCCACCAGAACTACTTGAAGCGGAAAGCCAATGGTAAACAGAAAGAGTATGAGGAGCGCACGAAAGCCAAGAAAAAAGCGGAGATTGAAGCCAGAAAACAGGCAATCCGCACCGAGGATATTGCCAGAGGGGTATTTATCCCGGTGAGCAGTTTGCCGCAGCTGGGACCGAGAAAGGGAGCGTGATTTTATGAAAGAGTTGAAACCGAGAATCCATGAGAACGGTATGGACTATGTGTTGGTGGGCGACTACTATGTGCCGGACTTGAAGCTGCCGGAGGAACGCCGACCTATTGGGCATTGGGGACGCTTGCACCAGTCCTATCTGAAATTGCACCGTCCCATGCTTTACAACGAGCTAATTTTGTCCGGCAGGCTCCACACCGTCGTTGCCGATCTGAACGAGCAGGCGGCAGACAGGCTGGACTTGATTATCCGGCAGATGATGAAAGCCGAGGGCGTGACCGAAGCCATGAAAGCGGAAAATCAGATGTTATGGGTGCAGTCAATGAACTCCATCCGCTGCCGGGCAGAGGAAATCATCAAGACGGAACTAATCTACTGTTGAGAGAGGTAAAGCTATGATTTTGGAAGCCATGTATAATGGGGAGTTTTATCCCTGCGAGACAGTTGTACCTACATCACCGGAATACCGAAAGGCAGTCATAGCCTGTGAAAAGCTCATGGAGCAGTTGTCCCAGCGGCTCAGCAAAGAGGACTATGAGCTGGTGCAGGAACTCCGGGCGCAGACAGCAATCGCCCAATGTGAAGAAAGTGAAAGTCACTTCAAGTATGGCTTTTCCGCTGGGCTGATGTTCAGCAGGAAGCCCATGAACAAGTGCAGCAGAAGAAAGAAAAATAGATGAAGAAAGCCGCCTGAGCAGAAAGAAACTGTTCGGGCGGTTTCAGCATTCGCCAGTAGATTTATTCACACTCTTGTGATAAAATTTACTACAATAAAGAGCATGATAGCACTAATTTTATGGGGGGATGCTTAATGAATAGAATTTTGAAAAAATTTTTACAGCGGGGTGTCGATTTAAGTCCTGTGGGAGTTGAACTCCGTGAGGATAATACAAATTATTTTTGTACCCCAAAAGGGGCATCGGTTTTTGGATGGGCAGGGATAGATGGTATCCACTTCTGTTTCATTCGTGGATTTGGAGAGATGGTTTTCTCTGTCAGCCCCATGAATACTTCTCCTGATTATGTTCATCCAGTAGCTGAAAATTTTACCGACTTTCTGCGGCTTATACTGGCTTGTGGTGATGTGGCGGCAGTGGAACAAGCGTGGATGTGGAACGAAGCACAGTTTGAAGCCTTTCTCAATGAAAACCCTACAACCCAGGAACAACAGCAAACTTTATCGGAAATTTCAGAGAAGATGAATTTGTTGCCTATGGAACAACCGTGGACATATATCAAAAACCTGCAATCTTCCTTTGATTACAGTCAGATTAAATACACAGAAGATTATTACGATAATGATATGACTTCAGAGGCAGAATTGGTTGCCCCTGAATGGAAGGTCTACTTTGATGGAGATTTCTGGGGACATCGAGGTAAAGACCGTGCCGGAAAAGAGATCAAGCTGGATAAACAATTCGATTGGGCTGGATATCATTGGGTAATTCCGGCTGCTTATTCATGTAGCAAAGGACTTGTCGTTGATTTTTGTATGCGAGTTGATTCAGAAAGCATCCGTGACTTCATGAAAAAATGGAATCTGGACTGGGAAAATGACTCATGTGAAAATTTTACCCGTGAGCAACAGATGCAGATGGAATGGGAAAACCCACTTTGTTTTAACTTCAAACCTTGCTTGAAGTTAAACGAGAAAATATTACAGACAACCCATGGCTGCGCTGTGAGCTTTAATCCTTGTCTGCCAGATGGCGTTATCAATGAGTTGGAAGCAAAATGGGCAATCGACCATTATGGGCTGGATAGTACTTATGGCTGGGTCATATGCAGAGACGTATTTCCTTGGGGAACCAAGCATCACCCTGAAATCAATAAACTTTTTCTTACAATGGAGCAGCAACCAGGACAAGTTCCAGGCTCACATTTCAAAGTTCACGCACCCGGAGATTCATTTATGTTTTCCCATCCTGTTAGCGGAATAACCCATACACTGACCGTGCAGGAAATAGAACAGCAGACAGTTCCTCAAAATAGTTTTGGTTCTGATCGCTGGATTTATCCGACACATTATATTGCCATGAGTTATACACTTACCCCTGAACCGATGGAGAACATTTCGGTTTTTGACTGTGATGAAGGCGATAGACCGATAGAAGTTACACCAGACGATCATTCGTTCCGTCCAGTTGGCAGTAGTTCCTGTTTTGTTGTTGGTGTTATTGGTGGTGCAGATGGTCCGACAGCAGTTATATATGGAACAAATTCACAAGAAAAACTTCATGCTGCTTGTTCTGCTCTGCACTTTGAACCGGTTGGTGATGATGTCGAGTGGCGTATCGTGTTCAATGTTACGCAGTTTGACAAAGAAACATTCCCAATTATCTAAAAATACCCTTAGAACTCTAAGGGCGCACTTCTATACTCTCCTATCGAGAGTAGTGCGTCCTGCGGAGCTTCATTCCCGGTCAGCAGAAGAAAACTGCATGACCGAGAATGTTGCGTCACTTCGTTCCGTCAAGGTGGCTACACCCCCTTGCGCCGCTAATGCGGCTATCCCCTGTGGACTTGCCGTCCGCAAACAGCATAAAATGCTGTTCGCCGCCAGCAAGTTTGAAAGCGACTAAAATGAATTTTATGGAACAAACAAATCGGGACTTACGGGAGGAAAATCGATGGAGCATCATGATATAACGATTTAACATATTTTGGAGGCGTAATGATGACAAGAAAAGAAGTAGAAAGAATTGTTGGGATTTTTAAAAATCATGGTATAGACAAAGAAACAGGGAAAAGAGTGAAAGAAAATGTTATACATGATTTTTTTGACGAAATAGACGATTTGATGGGATATGAAGGAGCTTCTGAAGTTATATTTGTACCGGAAGAGTATGGTCTTGACAAAGAAGCAACAATTCAAGAAATTGTAGATTATATATTGGAAAATCAAAACATCGGGTGAAAAGAAAAATATTGTGGTCAAATATGGATATGATTTCAAACATTGGGACTGACACAAATACATATTTATCGAGTTGCCTTTATAAAGAACTGTAAAGGAGAGATATTGTGGCTGTTGATAACGCAAGTCAGATTGACGCAATTGCAAACGATAAAGAAAATGCTTGTTTGGTACTCCTTATTACCGACCATTTGAATTGGGACAATGAGTTTGAACACTTGAAGATTTTACAAGATAAAATCAATGCGTATGTGGCTTTTATCGAAAGCAAACAGTACGATGAAATATACCCCAATGCTGATTTTAAGATGGCTATGATAGAAATCCATTTCAAGTATGACATAACAGATAGCTGCCAGAAATTTTTGCAAGTAGCTCAAGATCAATTAGGTCAGATAGGGATAAAAATCAAGGCACAGATTAGTTAACATTTTCCAGTTTGCCGAACTGAACACAAAAACCGAATACCAAAAATCAGACCGTTGACTGGTCGCACTATGCGAAAAGTTGACGGTCTTTTTTTATCCCCATTTTTCAAAAAAGGAGGTCAATCACAATGACAAAACCGAAAACCCTCGACCAGCTCCAAGCCGAAAAGGAGCAAGCCGAGACGCAGCTTGCACAGGAACAGCACAAGCTGGAGCGTCTGGAGAACAGAAAGAAGTATCTGGAGAAAGGCGAAAGGCAGAAACGCACCCATCGTCTTTGCAATCTGGGCGGCACGATTGAGAGCCTTGCCCCGGTGGTCAAAGATCTCACACGCACCGAAATGACAGAGCTGATGGAACACATCTTTTCCCTGTCCGAAGTCCAGCGAGCCGTCCGTCACATGGCGATTACCCATATCAGCCAAGCGAACAGAGAAAAGGAGTTGAAAGCCGATGGCACTATTTCATCTGAGCGTCACGCAGACTAAGCGAAGCGCAGGACAGTCCGCTATTGCTTCTGCCGCCTACCGTGCCGGGGAGCGATTGTATAGCGAGTATTACGGCGAATACAGCGACTACACCCGCAAGGGCGGCGTGATCTGCTCCGATATTCTCCTGCCGTCCCATGCTCCCCCGGAATTTGCAGACCGTCAGACCTTGTGGAATGCCGTGGAAAAAGCCGAGCGTGGAAAGAACGCCCAGCTTGCATACAGCTTTGACATTGCCTTGCAGAATGAATTTTCCCTTGAGGAAAACATCGCTCTTGCAAGGCAATTTTTGTTGGAGAACTTTGTGAGCCGGGGCATGGTGGTTGACTTCGCCGTACACCAGCCAGACCGTGAGGACGGCGGCATACCCAATCCGCATTTTCATGTGCTTTGCCCCATCCGTCCCATCGAGCAGAACGGCAAATGGGGACTAAAGCAACGCCGGGTGTACGAACTGGACGAGGACGGCAACCGTATCCGAGACCAGAACGGAGAGTTTGTTTTCAACGCCGTTCCCACTACCGACTGGGGCAGTCCCGAAACGCTGGAACATTGGCGTGAAGCATGGGCGGAGATGTGCAATGCCAAGTTTGCGGAAAAAGGTATTGATGTTCGTATCGACCACCGCAGCTATGAACGGCAAGGCGTGGATTTACTTCCCACTATCCATGAAGGCGCAACCGTCCGGGCAATGGAGAAGAAAGGCATACGCACCGAAAAGGGCGAGTTCAACCGCTGGATCAAGGCAACCAATGCCGTTATCCGGGACATCAAGAAGAAAATCGCTCTCCTGTTCGATTGGATTGCCGAAGCAAAAGCGGAGATTGCCAAGCCGCAGGCACCCGACCTTGTTTCTCTGCTGAACGCCTATTACACCAGCCGCAGAGCCGGGGCATATTCGCAGAAAGGCAAGGTCAGCAACCTAAAGGAGATGAACGAGACTTTCAATTATCTCCGGGCAAACGGCATTTACTCCCTTGAAGATTTGGAACACCGTGTCAGCGAACACAGTGCTGCCACAGAGAGCTTGAAGAAAACGCTGGACGAACAGACCGCCCGAATGAAAGCAATTAAGCAGCTCTATGACAGCTCCGCTGCTTTCCAGAGCTTGAAGCCTGTCTATGACGGCTTGCAGAAAATCAAGTTTGAGAAGCCCAGAGCCAAGTACAAGGCAGAGCATGAAGCGGAACTGAAACAGTTCTACGCCGCCAGACGAAAGCTGACCGGGGAGTTCCCAGACGGTAAAGTGGATGTGAAAAAGCTGTCCGCAGAGTATGACGAGTTGGAACAGGCACATGACACCACCTACGGCGAGTTTAAGACCGTCAGAGACGATTTACACCGTCTTTGGAAGGTCAGGTCATGCGTAGATACTGCCGCCCGATTTAACGAGCGTACAGAGGAACAAAAGCTCCAAAATCGACCCCAAACACGACACAAAAAGGAGGATATATCCCTATGAATTATCACGATTGGAAAAGCGAGAAAAACCCCGTCCGCAGAATGGCGAAACGCCTGTTAAGCGGAGACCCCTTGACCGATGGCAGACCTCTTTCCGACCTTATCGAGCTGGACGAGCGCACCCGAAAGGAGCTTGCCTTTGAAGCCACCCTTACCGACCAGCAGATTGAAATGTTGCAGGAATTAGGCTATCTGCCGTCCCCAAATGACAATGAGTAAAGGAGGACACCCCATGCAGTACACCCAAGCACAGATTGACCGGGCAAACGCCGTCAGTCTGGAAGATTTTCTCCGTACACAGGGAGAGACGCTTATCAAAAGCGGACGGGAATACCGCTGGAAAGAACATGACAGCCTGACCGTTCGGGGAAACAAGTGGTTTCGCCACAGCCAGAGCAAGGGCGGCTATCCCATTGATTTCGTCATGGAGTTTTACGGCAAGTCCTTTCCCGAAGCAGTCCAGCTCTTAACCGGCGAAAGCGCCGAGGGACAGACCGAAGCCACCACAGCACCGCCCACAGCGTTTCACTTGCCCTTGCACAACCGAACAGCCGATAGAGCAATTCAATATCTTTGCGAAAGCCGAGGTCTCAACAAAACGCTTGTTGAGGCTTTTCTTCTTTCCGGGGATATTTACGAGGACGCAAAGCGGCACAATGTTGTCTTTGTTGGCAGAGACCGAAGCGGTACGCCAAGATACGCCCATGTGCGAGGAACGGCAGACCCATTCAGACAGGATATTACCGGGTCTGACAAGTCCTATCCGTTCCGCTATGAGGGAAACGGCAACCAGCTTTTTGTTTTTGAAGCGCCGATTGACCTTTTGTCCTTTATCTGCCTTTATCCGCAGGATTGGCAGACAAGAAATTATCTTGCCCTGGGCGGCGTTTCGGGCAAAGCCCTTGACCGTTTTCTTTCTGAACGCAAGGACACCCGAAAAGTATTCCTCTGCCTTGACAGCGACACCGCAGGAGGTGAAGCCTGCTTCCGACTGGCGCAGGACATTCCCAGCGAGATCGCCGTCATTCGCCTTGTCCCGGCAAGGAAAGACTGGAACGATGTTCTCCGTCAGCAAGGGGACATTCCCAGCCGCAAATTCATAGCCGAGACAATCACGCTGCGAGAGCTGCCCACCGCCAAGCCTGTCCCAATGCTCCGTATGGCAGATGTGGAGCTGACGAGCGTGGATTGGCTATGGTTTCCGTATATCCCATTTGGAAAGCTGACCATCATACAGGGCAACCCCGGCGAGGGCAAGACCTACTTTGCTATGCGCCTTGCGGCGGCTTGCACCAATCGAAAGCCTTTACCCGGTATGGAGACACTTGAGCCTTTCAATATCATCTATCAGACCGCCGAGGACGGTCTGGGCGATACCGTTAAGCCCCGGCTGATGGAAGCGGACGCAGACCTTGAAAGAGTACTTGTCATTGACGATAGAGACACGCCGCTGACCCTTGCCGATGAGCGCATAGCAAGGGCAATCCGTGAGAACAACGCAAGGCTGGTTATCATTGACCCGGTGCAGGCGTTTCTGGGCGCAGATGTGGACATGAACCGGGCAAATGAAGTCCGTCCCATCTTCCGCAGTCTGGGAGACATTGCACAGGCTACCGGGTGCGCTATCGTGCTGATCGGACACCTCAACAAAGCCGCAGGAACGCAAAGCACCTACCGGGGATTGGGGTCTATCGACATTACGGCGGCAGTCCGCAGTCTGCTTTTTATCGGCAAGCTGAAGGACAGCCCCACAACGAGGGTGCTTATCCATGAGAAAAGCTCCCTTGCGCCGCCCGGACAGTCCCTTGCCTTTTCTCTGGGAGACGAGAAAGGCTTTGAATGGATAGGAGCTTATGACATTACCGCTGACGAGCTTCTTGCCGGGACAGACACCGCCAAGACCGAAAGCAAGACCGCACAGGCGCAAATGCTCATTCTGGAACTGCTGGCAGATGGAAAGCGTATGCCGAGCGCAGAGCTGGAAAAGGCAGTCAATGAGCGTGGGATTTCCTCACGCACCATGAGAACGGCAAAGAGCCGTATCGGGGACAGACTTGTGACCGAGAAAGACGGCACAGCATGGGTCTGCTATCTCCGAGATTGACAACAGGAACACGGCAAGCGTGGCAAAGACGGCAAGGTTTTTATAGATACCTTAATGTTGCCGCCTTGCCTTGTTCCCTCATACCGACACCGCCCGATGATGAACAGTCACCGGGCATTTTTCATTTACAGGAGGATTTTGAATGAACAATACCGCAACCAACACCGCCACTTGCCCGACTGTCAGAAAGCAGATCGGCAAGACAACCTATATCGTCCGTGTGCATTTCAGCCAGACCGCAAAAGAGACAATGGAGGACAAAATCAAGCGTCTGCTCCGTGAGGAAGTCCGCAAAATGTGACTTCTTTTTGAATTTGATGAAAAAGTCCTTGACTTTTCGTCTCTGGCAAGACAGCAAAATCAATCCTTATTTCTTGCGGTGCGCGGCTTGCCCCTTTCGATATAAAGGAACTCCGCGATCTCATGTCCTACGACGAATTAGAACTTGATACGTTAGGCGACAGAAAGACCGCGCTTTTTCTCATAATGAGCGATACGGACAGCACGTTTAATTTTGTTATCGCTATGCTGCAATCGCAGCTTTTCAATTTGCTTTGCGACAAGGCCGACGATGAATACGGCGGCAAACTGCCCGTCCATGTGCGGTGCTTGTTAGACGAGTTTGCAAACATCGGGCAAATCCCGCAGTTTGAAAAATTGATTGCCACAATCCGCAGCCGGGAAATATCGGCTTCTATCATTCTGCAATCGCAGAGCCAGCTAAAAGCCATTTACAAGGACGCGGCAGAAATCATACTTGACAATGCCGACAGCACCTTGTTTTTGGGAGGGCGCGGGAAAAATGCAAAGGATATTTCGGAAAACTTGGGACGGGAAACAATCGACAGTTTCAACACTTCCGAAAATCGCGGCACGCAGGTTTCTCATGGCCTCAATTATCAAAAATTGGGAAAGGAGTTGATGACACAGGACGAAATCGCAGTTATGGACGGAGGAAAATGTATTTTGCAGTTGCGCGGCGTGCGCCCATTTTTCAGCGACAAATACGATATAACGCAGCACCCGAACTACAAGTACCTTTCCGACTTCGACAAGAAAAACGCTTTTGACGTTGAACGGTATATGTCCACCCGTCCGGCAATCGTAAAGCCCGACGAACCTTTTGACATATACGAAATAGATTTGTCCGACGAGGACGCAGCCGCCGAAACGTAACGGCGGCATTTTTATTTCCCACAACATTTTTTGAGCCGTTTT
>NZ_JAOQKI010000001.1:0-262862 GCF_025567465.1 Roseburia amylophila | reverse complement strand
GCGTAAATACAGAGGTTGGAGAAATCGTAACGCAAGTCGGCACAACCCCCGCCGGGTGGAACGCGGGTATATTCAATATGATACGCAGCCTTTCGGAAAACGTCATTGTGCCGATTGCGGGCGTTATCATTACCTTTGTCATGTGCTACGAACTAATCCAGCTTGTAATTGAGAAAAACAATCTGCACGATCTCGACACTTGGATATTTTTCAAATGGATTTTCAAAACCTTTGTTGCGGTGCTGCTGGTAACAAATACTTGGAACATCGTCATGGGTGTTTTCGACGTTACGCAGAGCGTCGTCAACGACAGCGCGGGCGTTATCCTATCCGACACAAGCATAGATATTGCAACCGTTATCACCGACATAGAAGCAAAGCTGGACGCTATGAGCGTCGGCGGGCTTTTGGGGCTATGGTTTCAATCCCTCTTTGTGGGGCTTACCATGAAAGCCCTCTCTATCTGCATTATGCTTGTGGTGTACGGTCGCATGATTGAAATATACCTTGTAACGAGTATTGCCCCTATCCCCGTTGCGACAATGGTAAATCACGAATGGGGCGGCATGGGACAGAATTATTTGAAATCCTTGCTTGCCCTCGGTTTCCAAGCGTTTTTAATTCTTGTGTGCGTCGGCATTTACGCGGTATTGATACAGACAATCGCAGCAACCGACGACATATCCGGCGCGATCTGGTCTTGCATGGGCTATACCGTCCTCTTGTGTTTTACGCTTTTCAAGACGGGAAGCCTTGCAAAATCCGTATTCAGCGCGCATTAAAGGAGGTGGACTATGGCGTATGTAACCGTCCCAAAGGATTTAACCAAAATCAAAAGCAAGGTAATGTTTAACCTTACCAAAAGACAATTACTCTGTTTCGGCGCGGCGGTGGCTATCGGGCTACCGCTATTCTTTTTGACAAAGGACAGCGCGGGAACGACAACGGCGGCTTTGTGCATGGTGCTTGCCATGCTGCCTATGTTCCTACTCGCTATGTACGAGAAGAACGGGCAACCGCTGGAAGTGATTATACGGCAATTTGTGGAAGTGAAGTTTCTTCGCCCCAAAGAGCGACCTTATCAGACCAACAATTTTTATACTGCCCTTGCGCGGCAGGAGCGATTAGATAAGGAGGTACGGGCGATTGTCAAAGGAAAAGGGAAAGACCCAAAACGAAAAGCGTAAACTTACGCGGCAGGAAAAGAAACAGATCGACGCGCTTATCCGGCAGGCAAAGGGCGACGGGAAGCCCCATACGGCGCAGGACAGCATACCGTTTGAGCGAATGTATAAGGACGGGATTTGCCGCCTTGCAAACGGGCGGTATTCCAAGTGCATTGAGTTTGAAGATATTAACTATCAACTTGCGCAGCCGGACGACAAGACCGCCATTTTTGAAGCCCTTTGCGATATGTATAACTCTTTTGACGCTTCTATCAGCGTGCAGCTTTCCTTAATCAGCCGCCATGCGAACAAGGAAGATTTTAAGAGTAGTATCACGATTGCCCCGCAGAATGACGACTTTGACAGTATCAGAGCCGAATACACCGAAATGCTGCAAACGCAGCTTGAACGCGGCAACAACGGGCTTATCAAGACAAAGTTTCTCACCTTTACCATTGAAGCAAAAGATATTAAATCGGCGCGGGCGCGGCTTGCCCGTATCGAAACGGACACGCTGAACCATTTTAAGGTGATCGGCGCGGCGGCGCGGGTACTGGACGGGAAGCAGCGGCTTGAAGTGCTGCATGGGCTTTTCCACCCGGACGGGGAACGCTTCAATTTTGCATGGGAATGGCTACCCGTAAGCGGCCTTTCCGTCAAAGACTTTATTGCCCCGTCCTCTTTCCGTTTTGGCGACGGGCGAATGTTTCAAATGGGCGGGAAGTTTGGCGCGGTTTCCTTTTTGCAGATTGCCGCGCCGGAACTTTCAGACCGTATGCTTGCCGACTTCATGGAAGCGGAGAACGGGATTGTCGTCAATCTGCACATTCAGAGTATCGACCACAACGAAGCAATCAAGACTATTAAGCGGAAAATCACCGATTTAGACCGCATGAAGATTGAGGAACAGAAAAAGGCAATCCGCAGCGGCTACGACATGGATATAATCCCGTCCGACCTTGCCACCTACGGCGGCGAAGCGAAAAACCTTTTGCGGGATTTGCAGAGCCGGAACGAGCGAATGTTTTTGCTTACGCTGTTAGTTTTGAATGTGGCAGACACAAAGCAGAAATTGGACAACGACGTATTCAGTGCCGCAAGTATCGCGCAGAAATACAACTGTATGCTCACCCGCCTTGACTATCGGCAGGAACAAGGGCTTATGTCCTCTATCCCATTGGGCGAAAACCTAATCCAAATCCAGCGGGGCTTGACGACTTCCAGCACCGCTATTTTCGTCCCCTTTACGGTACAAGAACTGTTCCAAAGCGGCGAAGCGTTGTATTATGGCTTAAACGCATTATCGAATAACATGATTTTGTGCGACAGAAAACGGCTGAAAAACCCAAACGGCCTTATCCTCGGCACACCGGGCAGCGGCAAGAGTTTTTCGGCAAAGCGCGAGATCACCAACGCTTTTCTCATTACCGCAGACGATATTATCATTTGCGACCCGGAAGCGGAGTATTACCCCCTTGTGGAACGGCTGAAAGGACAGGTTATCAAGGTTTCGCAGAACAGCACGCAGTACATTAACCCGATGGACATAAACCTCAATTACAGCGAGGGCGACACGCCCATAGCCTTAAAGAGCGATTTTATCCTTTCCTTTTGCGAACTCATTATGGGCGGCAAAAATGGGCTGGAAGCGGTTGAAAAGACCTTGATTGACCGCGCCGTTATCAGCGTGTACCGCAGCTACCTTGCAGACCCGAAGCCAGAGAATATGCCGATTTTGGGCGACCTCTACAATGAAATCAAGAAGCAGCCGGAAAAGGAAGCGCAGCGTATCGCGTCGGCATTGGAACTCTATGTAAACGGCAGCTTGAATGTGTTTAACCATAGGACAAACGTTGATATTCATAACCGCCTTGTCTGCTTTGATATTAAAGAACTCGGCACCCAGCTACGAAAACTCGGTATGCTCATTGTCCAAGACCAAGTTTGGAACAGAGTTACCATAAACCGCAGCGAGGGTAAGGCGACGCGGTACTACATCGACGAGTTTCATTTGCTGCTCAAAGAGGAACAGACCGCAGCGTACAGCGTTGAGATTTGGAAGCGTTTTCGCAAATGGGGCGGTATTCCAACAGGTATCACCCAAAACGTGAAAGATTTGTTGTCGTCCCGCGAGGTGGAGAACATCTTTGAAAACTCGGACTTTGTGTATATGCTCAACCAAGCGCAGGGCGACAGGGAAATCCTTGCAAAGCAGCTTAATATTTCGCAGCAGCAAATGACCTATGTAACCCATTCCGAAGCGGGCGAGGGGCTTATTTTCTACGGCAACGTGATTTTGCCGTTTATTGACCGTTTCCCGCAGGACACGGAACTGTACCGCGTCATGACGACCAAACCCGGCGAGGTGTCGGCATGAGGATAGAAACGGATAAAATCTATTGCGGCGACAGCTTGCAGGTGCTTCAAACCTTGCCGGATAACTGTATTGATTGTTGCGTAACGTCCCCGCCCTACTATGCCTTGCGAGACTACGGCGCAGCCGGGCAGATCGGGCGGGAAGCAACGCCGGAAGAATATGTTTCCCGCATTACAGCGATTTTCCATGAGGTAAAGCGGGTGCTTGCGCCGGAGGGTACTTGTTGGCTCAATATCGCAGACACTTATTGCGGCACAGGCAGCAAAGCCGGCCACCAAGACCCTAAATATCCCAAAGGCAGGAACGGGCAGCAAGTGGCGTTCAACCACCGCGCCCCCGGCTGCAAGCCGAAAGATTTAATCGGTATTCCGTGGCTTGTAGCCCTTGCCTTGCGGGGCGACGGTTGGTATTTGCGCAGTTCTATTATCTGGTACAAAACAAACCCCATGCCGGAAAGCATGCGGGACAGGCCGACCCGCTGCTATGAATATGTGTTTCTGCTTACCAAGTCAAAGAAGTATTACTACGATTGGCAAGCGGTAGCCGAGCCGATAGCACCCACAACGGCGGGGCGGCTGAAAAGCGGAGTTAGCAAAGGAAACAAGTATAACGTTACTGTTCCGGGGCAAAACCAACCGCAGAAAATCAACCGCCCCCGCGAAAAGGGCGCATACGCCGACGAGTTGATTTCTCCCGTCCGCAGCCGCCGCAACGTTTGGCAGATCAACAATGTCGCGTATCATGGCGGGCATTTCGCAGCATACCCGCCCAAACTTGCGGAAACGTGCATTTTGGCGGGCTGTCCCGTGGGTGGGATTGTCCTTGACCCCTTTTTCGGCAGCGGCACGACGGGCATGGTAGCAAAGCGGCTTAACCGCCGCTATATCGGCATTGAGTTAAACCCCAACTATTGCGAACTTGCAAAACAGCGGATTGGAGGTGATGAAGATTGAGCAAGGAACTGAAAGCCCCCGACAAGGTAACGCAGAAAATGACCCGCGACGGTGCGGTTGCACAAAACCTTACGACGGGCGAAACGTCCAGTATCAGCGAAAGGCCGCAGGAGGAAAACTATTCAGCCCCCGCAGGGGCGGCAGCGGAAAAGGTTGTGCAGCATATCGGCGCAGAGGTTGAACGACACGCGGCAAAAGGCGCGGAGAAAAAAGCCCTTGACGCGGCGCAGCTAAAAAACCATACTTCCCGCTTGCAGTTTTCCGAAGCGGAACGGGCAACGCCGGAACTTCAAAAGGCAATTAAGAAATCGGACAAGGCGGCAGGCCGTTTAGATGCGGCGCGGGCAGCTATCCCCAAGCAGACCAAAATCAAGAAAGAGCGCGTTTTTGACGAAGCGAAAGGCAAGGCAAAAACGCGCCTTTCCTTTGAAAAGACCGATAAGCCCCCAAACGGCAAGTTGCGGCATAACCCCTTATCCCGTCCGGCGCAGGAGTTAAACAGTACCGTACACGGGAAAATCTACGAGGTAGAGAAAGAAAACGTCGGTGTGGAAAGCGGGCACCGGGTAGAACTTGCGGGCGAGAAAGCGGGCGGCATGGCGGCGCGGGCAGCAAAGCGCAGCATACGCAGCCATAAGCTGAAACCCTACCGGGCAGCGGCGGCAGCGGAGAAAAAGGCGGTAAAGGCAAACGCCGATTTCCTCTATCAAAAGGCGTTGCATGATAACCCCGCTCTTGCGCACTCCAACCCCATTTCCCGCTTTTGGCAGAAGCAGCGCATTAAAAAGCAATACGCAAAAACGCTGAAAGCGGGCGGCAAAGTGAAAAAGACCGCCGAAGCCACCGCAAAGGCGGCGAAGAAAACCGCGCAGGAAACCAAACGGGCGACGTTCTTTGTTGTCCGGCACTGGAAAGGCTGCTTGATTGTGGGCGGGATTGCCTTTATCGTGCTGCTGCTTTTCGGCGGGCTGTCCTCTTGTTCCCTTTTTGGCGGCAACAGCGGCAGCGGTTTGATTGCGTCGTCCTATCTCTCCGAGGACGCGGATATAACGGGCGCGGAAAGCGCGTATGCCGCTATGGAAGCCGAGTTACAAGATATGCTGGACAATATCGAAAGCGAATACCCCGGCTACGACGAATACCGGGTAAACGCGGACGAGATCGAGCATGACCCCTATGTGCTAATCTCTATCCTCTCCGCGCTGCATGAGGGCGTGTTTACTCTCGATGAAGCGCAAAGCACCCTTGAAATGCTCTTTGAGAAACAGTATATCTTGACGGTTACGGAGGAAGTCGAGGTACGCTACCGCACCGAAACGCGGACGGACAGCGAGGGCAACGAATACGAAGTTGAAGTACCCTATAACTATTACATTCTTCATGTGGATTTGGAAAACTTCAACCTTTCCCATGTTCCCGTTTATATCATGGGGGAAGAACAGTTGTCCCTATATGCAATCTATATGTCGTCCCTTGGCAACCGTCCCGATCTGTTCCCGCAATCCGGCTATGTTTCAAAATACTATGAAAACCCGCCCGCCGATTACGAAGTACCCACCGCGCTGCTTAATTCCGATGAAAAGTTTGCGCGGCTCATGGAGGAAGCGGATAAATACGTCGGTTTTCCCTATGTGTGGGGCGGCAGCACCCCGGAAACCTCTTTTGATTGCAGCGGATTTGTGAGTTATGTGTTGACGAACAGCGGCCTATACAATACGGGCAGACTTGGGGCGCAAGGGCTTTACAACATCTCAACCCCTGTTTCTAACCCGCAGCCGGGGGATTTGGTTTTCTTTACGGGTACATACGATACCCCCGGCGTTTCCCATGTGGGGATTTATGTGGGCGAGGACGGGGACGGAAGCCCCGTCATGCTGCATTGTGGCGACCCTATCCAGTATTCAAGACTGGACACCAGCTATTGGCAATCCCACTTTTACGCCTACGGGCGGTTACATTACAACTAAAAGGAGTTGAAAAATGAATATTGTATCTTTTGGCGGCGGCACGAATAGTGCCGCCTTACTTATTGGCCTATACAAGCACAAAATCCCGGTTGACCTTATCACCTTTGCCGATACGGGTGCGGAACACCCGCATACCTATCAATTTGTTAAGGTAATCAATCAATGGCTTGCGGAACGCGGTATGCCGCAGATTACCGTTGTGCAGTATGTTGACCGCTACGGCAACCGCCTACCTCTTGAAACCGAGTGCTTGCGCTCTCATACGCTCCCGTCGATTGCCTACGGGCATAAGCGTTGTTCGCAGAAACACAAAATCGCACCGCAGGAAAAGTTTTGCAACCACTATGCGCCTTGCCGCGAAGTATGGCAGCGCGGCGAGAAAGTCAACCGCTATATCGGCTATGACGCGGGAGAAGTGAAACGGTATGAACATTCCCGCAAGTACAACGAAGCCGACAAAAAATATCATAACCGCTACCCTCTCATTGAAGAATGGGGCTGGAACAGGGACGATTGTATTCGGGAAATCAAAGCGGCAGGATTGCCGCAGCCGGGTAAATCGTCCTGTTTCTTTTGTCCGAGCATGAAGAAACAAGAGATTTTATATCTCAAAGAACACTATCCCGATCTATTTAACCGGGCGGCGGCTTTGGAAGAAAACGCTATGCCCTATCTTAAAACCGTTAAGGGATTGGGGCGCAGCTATTCATGGAAAGAACAGTTTGGAAAGGAGTAAATGACTATGGCGAACACGAAACTTGACCGTATCGAAAGGGATATTGAGAAAACGAGGGCAAAAATCCTTGAATACCAAAAGAAGCTGAAAGACCTTGAAGCGCAGAAAGTCGAGGAAGAAAACGCACAGATCGTGCAAATGGTAAAGGCAGTACACCTTGACGGGACGCAGCTTGCCGCGTTCCTCTCCGCTTACGCCAGCGGCGAAATCACCTTGCCGCAGCCGGAAGCCACTTACCCCGCCGAACAGGAGGACAGCGACAATGAAGAATAAAAAGCTAATCCGAAAGTTTACCGTATTGCTTGCCGCGCTGGTTATCATGTGCGGCCTTTCTGTTACCGCATACGCGGGCGGCGGGTCTGAAAGCGACTTGCCGCCTACCCCTGTAACCGAGGAAACGCCCCCACCGGAAACCGAGCCGGAGGAAACGACGGGCGGCTATGAGCCGCAGCCCCTTACCCCGGACGGTAATATGTCCCTTGTGGACGATATTACGGGGGAAGCGTCCGGCGACAAGCAGTTTATCACCGTCGTAACCAAAAGCGGCAACTATTTTTACATCATCATTGACCGCGCCGAGGACGGGGAAAACACCGTCCATTTCCTTAACCAAGTGGACGAAGCGGATTTAACCGCCCTTATGGAGGACGGGCAGACCGAAGCCCCCGTTTGTAGCTGCACCGAAAAATGTATTGTCGGAAGCGTCAACACCGCTTGCCCCGTTTGCAGCGTCAATATGAGCGAGTGCGCGGGCGTGGAAGCCGAGCCGGAGCCGGAAGAAACCGAGCAGCCGCCGGAAGAAGAAAAAGGCGGCGGCATGGGTATTCTGCTTGTCGTGCTGCTTGTTGCCGCAGCGGGCGGCGGCGCGTTCTACTACTTTAAGATTTTGAAGCCCAAAAAGGACGCGGCGAAAGGCAGCAGCAACCTTGACGACCTTGATTTTGACGAGGACGACGAGGAAACGGAAGAAGTAGAAACCGAACAGACCGAGCAGGAGGACGACAATCTATGAAACTTGTAATTGCAGAAAAACCGAGCGTCGGGGCGGCGATTGCCGCCGTTATGGGCGCGAATGAAAAGCGCAGCGGATATTTTGAGGGCAACGGTTATCTTGTGTCGTGGTGTATCGGGCATTTGATTAGCCTTGCAGACGCGGCGACCTACAATGAACAATTCCGTAAATGGAAGTACGACGATCTCCCCATTGTCCCGCAGGAGTGGCGGTTTATTGTTGCCAGCGGCAAGGAGCAGCAGTTTTCCATTCTCAAAGACCTTATGCACCGCAGCGACGTTACCGAGATTGTCAATGCTTGCGACAGCGGACGCGAGGGAGAACTCATTTTCCGCTTTGTCTATGAACAGGTGAATTGCAAAAAGCCCTTTTCCCGCCTTTGGATTAGCAGCATGGAAGAAAGCGCAATCCGCGAGGGCTTCTCTAATCTCAAAGACGGGCGCAGCTACGACAACCTTTATCAATCCGCGCTTTGCAGAGCAAAGGCCGATTGGCTCATTGGCATTAACGCGACCCGCCTTTTCTCTATCCTCTACCATAAAACATTGAATGTCGGCAGAGTGCAAACGCCCACCCTTGCTATGCTGGTAAACCGCGACTATGCAATCAGCAGCTTTAAGAAAGAGAAATATCATGTTGTCCGGCTGGACGTTGGCGGCGTTGCCGCCCTTTCGGAACGGCAGGACGACGAAGCGGCAGCGCAGCAGATGAAAGCGGCTTGCGAGAAATCGCAAGCCGTTTGTACTTCCCTCAAAAAAGAGAAAAAGACCGCAGCCCCGCCGAAACTGTTTGACCTTACCGCGTTGCAGCGCGAAGCTAACCGCCTGTATGGATTTACGGCGAAACAGACCCTTGATTATACGCAAGCCCTCTATGAAAAGCGGCTTTTGACCTATCCCCGCACCGACAGCAAATATATCACTTCCGATATGCAGAGCAGCACAAAGGAACTCATTACCGGGCTTTGTTCGCTGCTTCCCTTTATGCAGGGGGTAAAGCTGCAAGCAGGCCTTACAAGGGTTTGCGATAACAGCAGAGTAACCGACCACCACGCTATTTTGCCGACAGCCGAGTTTTTGAAAGCGGGCTTTTCTTCCCTTGCCGACAGCGAAACAAAACTTATGACCCTTGTGTGCGCGAAGCTGCTTTGCGCCGCAGCCGCGCCCTATGAATATGAAGCGGTTACGGCGGTTATCTCTTGCGGCGGTTATACCTTTACCGCAAAGGGCAGGACGACGCTTTGCGAGGGGTGGCGTGAGATTGAAAAGCTGTCCCGCGCCGCGTCCGAGGAACAGGACGAGGACGCAGAGCTGGAAGCCGTTTTGCCGCCGCTTGCCGAGGGGCAGACCTTTGACAATCCGGCAGCGGAGATCTCCGAGCGTTACACGCAGCCCCCAAAAGCATATACCGAAGATACGTTACTTTCGGCTATGGAGAGCGCGGGCAAGGAGGACACGCCGGAGGACGCGGAGCGCAAAGGGTTAGGCACTACCGCAACGCGGGCGGGTATCATTGAAAAACTCATTAGCGCGGGCTTTGCCGAGCGCAAGGGCAAAAAGCTAATCCCCACAAAGGACGGGTATAACCTTGCCGCTATTCTGCCCGAAGTCCTTACGTCCCCGCAGCTTACGGCAGAATGGGAAACCCGCCTTACCGGGATTGCCAAAGGCAGCGACAGCCCAGACGATTTCATGCGCGGGATTGAGGAAATGACAGCGGGACTTGTCAAAACCTATTCCGCGATTTCCGAAGATAAAGCGAAGCTGTTTGCCCCGCAGCGGGAAGCAATCGGCACTTGTCCCCGTTGCGGCGCGGCGGTTTACGAGGGCAAGAAAAACTACTACTGTTCCGACAGGGCGTGCAGCTTTGTTATGTGGAAAAATGACCGCTTTTTTGAGCAGCGCAAAAAGGCTTTCACAAAGGCGATTGCCGCCGCCCTTTTGAAAGACGGAAAGGTAAAAATCAAAGGTATGTACTCCACCAAAACAGGAAAGACCTTTGACGGGGTTGTGCTGCTTGCCGACACAGGCGGCAAGTATGTAAACTTCCGCGTCGAGCAGAACCGAAAATGATTAGGCTTGATGAAAAGCAGTATCGAGCCGTTAAGAAAATGACCCGCGCCGCGTGCGCCAACAACGATTGCGGGAACTGTCTGCTATTGGACGACGGGGAAACTTGCGTTTGTGTGCAGAGTATCAGCTATTCGCTGTTATGCCGTTATTTCCGCGAAGCGGTTTTACCCGCAGACAGGCAGCTATGCGAACAGATCACCCGCAGCGGGGAAACCGATTTGAAGCGTTGCGCGGTATGCGGCAGCACGTTTGCGGCGGGCAGCAACCGGGCGAAATACTGTCCCGATTGCGCGGCAAAGATACGCCGCAGACAGAAAGCGGAAAGCGAAAGAAACAGGCGTTTACGGATAAAAACAACTACATAGCAAGCACAGCAAACGAGTACCCGTTTGCGAGAAATGCTCGCGCTGCTCTATGGGAAGCGCGGGCATTTTGCTTGTTGGGATAGTCCCAAACCCTTAAAAATCGAGAAAGGACGTGATGAAACAATATGCCGTACACCTCATACGACCATGACAAATTAGAAGCCGCCGAAACCATGCGGATAGAACGCCGGATATATTTTGAAGCAAAGGACGGGGATATTGCCCCTTATGCTTCCTTGCCGATTGCGCAGCTACTTTCCATGCGCAGCGAAAGCGCGGCGGCAGAACAGGCGATTTTTGACAGCTTAAAGGAGCAAGCCGCCGCATGGGAAGAACAGGCGGGGAAAACGCTTTTGCTGGATAAAGCATTGGAATATGTGAGAACGCCGCACGTCCAGCACACCGCGAACGAGTGGCAGGAAAACGAGTATAACCGCCACACCCGCAGCAACCGGGTATATCAGATGAATTACTACATTTACGAAAATACCCGCTACAACCAAGAAGCGCAGAAATCTATCCCGTATTCATGGACGCTTACATGGAGCGTGCGAACCAACAGCCCAAGCAGAACCCAAGCGAAGATCGCCGGACAGGATAGAAAGGTTTTCACCGACAAGGCAGCTATGGAAAAGTATCTGAATGGGCGTATCAAAGCGTATGACCGCTTGTTTACGGAAATCTCCCCGCCTATCCCGCAGGAGTACGCCGACTATTTCAAAGTAAACGGTATGCTCATGCCGGACTACACCATAGAGGGTGAGGAACCCCCGCAGCAGCAACAGGCGGCAGCTATCCCCGATAATACCGGGCAGGAAAAGGAGCGTGAACACATGAGCGAACAGTTTTCTATTATGATAGGCAACCGCAGCCGCTTTGAAGCGGGCGACCCAAGCGGCTATTGGCTGGATATGCCCGCCACAAAGGAGCAGTTACAGGGCGCTATGCAGAGCGTCGGCATTACCGCCGATAACCCGCAGGATTTTTCCATTCGCGGCTATTCCGACGACCCGGAGAAACATATTGCCTTGCCTTATGAAATGGTATGCGCCGCCGACGTGGACGAACTCAATTTCCTTGCGGCGCGGCTCGAACAGCTTGACCCCGCCGAGATCGGCAAGCTGAACGCAGCTTTGCAGCAGAAAAACGGGCTTGCAAATATTGGACAGGTAATTGACTTCACCTACAACGTGGATTTTTACGTCCATATCCCCGAAGTACATACCTACCGCGATTTGGGCGACTATTACTTAAATCAATCCGGCATGGTACAAATGCCCGAAGAATGGAAAGGCGGCATTGACCTTACTACTTTCGGAAGAAATGCCGCCGCGCAGGAAAAAGGCGCGTTTACCGAATATGGTTATATCGTGGAAAGCGGCGACGAGTGGGAACGGCAGTTTGAGGGGCGCGAAGTGCCGGAGGAATACAAGATTATGAGTTACCCGCAGCCGGAGCGCAGCGAACAGGACAAGACCTATATGGACGCAGCCGAAGTGCAGCAAGCAGCCGTACAGACCGCCGAGCCGCAGCAGCCCCGCCCCGTCGTCCCCATTATCCTTACTTCTGAAAAGCCCGCCGAAAAGGTAAAGGAGATTACCGCCCGTTTGGAGCAAGGCGTACAAGCAATTTTTGACAGCGACCGCTATAAAGAGTTTTTAACCGCTATGTCAAAGTTTCATGATTACAGTCTGAACAATACGATTTTGATTGCCATGCAGGGCGGCAATTTGGTAATGGGCTTCCGTCAATGGGAAAAGGAGTTTGACCGCCATGTAAAGAAAGGCGAGAAAGGCATTAAAATCTTTGCCCCCGCACCCTACAAGGTGAAAAAGCTGGTTGATAAAATCGACCCCGAAACGAGAAAGCCCATGCTTGACCGCGAGGGAAAAGCGATTAAGGAAGAAAAGGAAATCACCGTCCCCGCCTTTAAGGTTATAACCGTCTTTGATATTTCGCAGACCGAGGGCAAGGAGTTTCCCGACCTTTCCGTTAAACCGCTGCTTGCCGATGTGGAACAGTACGAGGACTTTTTCGCTGCCCTTGAAAAAGCGTCCCCCGTTCCGATTGCTTTTGAGCAGATCACCAACGGCGCAAACGGATATTTCAGTTTGACCGATAAGCGAATTGCTATCAAAGAGGGCGTGAGCGAGTTACAGGCGGTAAAGACCGCCATTCACGAAATCGCCCATGCGAAGCTGCATGACGTGGACTTAAACGCCCCGCCGGAGGAACAAAACCGCGTTGACCGACGCAGCCGCGAGGTACAGGCTGAAAGCGTTGCCTATACGGTGTGTCAGCATTTCGGGCTTGATACGTCGGATTACTCTTTCGGGTATGTTGCCGGGTGGAGCAGCGGCAAGGAAATGACCGAATTAAAAGCGTCCCTTGAAACGATACAGGCGACCGCAAAGGAACTCATTACCGAGATTGAGGGGCATTTTACCGAATTGCAGCAGCAGCGGCAAGCCGAGCAGGAGCAGCAGCCC
Organism: Roseburia amylophila; assembly: GCF_025567465.1. Lineage (NCBI taxonomy): Bacteria > Bacillati > Bacillota > Clostridia > Lachnospirales > Lachnospiraceae > Roseburia > Roseburia amylophila. The sequence continues at coordinate 249,725 of NZ_JAOQKI010000001.1, read as the reverse complement.
CCCGTATTTGACAAGTTACCGCCCGAACAGCAGCAAGCCTTGTCCGATACTGTAAAAGATACCTTGCAAATGCTGGTTGACGCAGACAAGCGGATTTACGGCGACGTTACAGGCAAGACCCTTGAAGCAATCGCGGCGCAAGGCTATTCCTACAAGGACGGGCAGCTTGAAAAGCAGCAGCCGGAAGCGACCCCCGACAGCCTTATGACGGGTGAAACCGTTAGAACGCCGAGGGGCAATTTTCATATTACCGATATGACCCGCGAACAGATCGAAGCGGCGGGCTTTGGTTTTCACCATGCGTCGGAGGACGGGAAGTATCTCATTATGGGGAATGGTACACAGGCGTTTGCCATAGCCGCCGAGCAGCCGCAGCGGGATAATCCCTTAAAGCACGTTGAGGACATTGTAGAGCAGAACGACAACAACTTTGACGGGCTTATCAATAACACGCCGCAAACGCCCACCGTCGCGGATTTGGAGCAGCGGGCAAAGGCGGGCGAAGCGATCTCCGTTACCGACCTTGCAAAAGCGGTAAAAGCCGAGAAACGGGAACAGCCGCAGAAAAAACCGTCCATTTTGAAGAAGCTGGACGAATACAAGAAACAGGCGGCGCAGCAGCCGAAAGATAAACAGAAAGAGCATAAAAAGGATTTGGAGGTTTGATAGCATGAATACCCGCTTTACCATTGAGGAAGAAAACATTGTTGCGATCTACGCCGAGGACAGCCGGGAAACAACGCTTGAAAATATCCTTGCCGCCATGCCCTACATGGACGAGGATATGCGCCAGCTTGCCGCCGCAGCGGTGAACAAGCTGCAAGCCATGACGGACAGCGAGTTTTCCGAAAGGGAGTTTATCTTGACCGACGAGGAATAGCCCATAGAGAACAGGGGCGCGGTTGCCGATTTCCGGCACCGCGCCCCTGTTCTTTTTTTGTCCTTGCGTGGACAATTAGAAAGCCGTTTTTGCGGGTTTGAATATACTTTATCGTCTATGTCGTTTTCATGCGCTGAAAGCCGCAGAAACACAGGCGTTTTCAGCCCTTAACATTCCACTTGCCACCCCATGTTTTGCGCCTTATCGCTCCTGCTCCCGCGCCCTGCTTTGGGACGGGTAAAGAATACTATCGACGTTCTTTTTGACAACGCCGTATTCCTGCATTTGCTTCTTGGCTTGCCGATAATCTTCATACAATTTGGTTTTCCTGTCGTTTAAGCTTCTATACTCCTTGCGCAGCGCGGCGAGATCGGGCAGCTTCTTTATCTGCATTTCCTTTAATGCCCTTGCCGCAGCTTCAAACAGGATAATTTCGCTTTCATGCCCCCGCAGATACTTTTCCTTGTCCGGCGATTTTCGGTATTCATCGTAAATCGGTTTTAACTGTCGGTATGTGGTGGTGTGCTTGATAAGCAGCGACAAATCAGACATACGCTGTTCCACTTCCTTAACCGCCTTTGCCGCCGCGTCATGAGCGGTCATAATATCGGCTATCTTGCTTTCAAGTTCGCTATAATACTCAATCTTGTTTTCGGTTAGGAAGTTCATGCTTTTAGCAGCCTGTTTCAGATTATGGATTTTTGCCCACCGTTCATAGCCCGCCGACTGTTGGGCTTTGATACTGTTTTCAAGATCGACGACAAGCCGGATTTTCTTATCTTCCCGCAGCGTTTTTGTTTTGGCAACATACACGCCCTTGATACGCTCCTTTATCGCTTCTTCCGTATAGGCCGCGCCGAGCGTCTTTGTGCGGGTAAACCGTTCCTGTCCGGCAGCGCGAAAGGAAATGTATTTGCCCTGTTTGATTTCATACCCCATTTCCTGCAAGCGGCGCAGCAGTTCGTCAAAATCTTTCACTTGGGGAATGAGAGTATCTATCGCCGTTTTCAGCTTTGCTTTGTAGCTTGTCCCTTGCTTTTCGGCGGTGTATTCTGCATAGCTTTTTCCCTTGTCCTGTCCCGGTACGACGACGGATAGCCCATGCTCTTTACATATCCTGTCGCTGGTGCGCCGGATAAAGTGATAGCTTTGCTTGTTGGAATGGTACTTTTTGTAGTCAACGAAGCTAACCGCGTTGAAAATCAAGTGATTATGCAGATGGTCTTTATCGACGTGAGTTGTCAAAACAAACTCATACTTGCCGCCTAATACCGCCCCGGCAAGTTCCATGCCGATTTTGTGCGCTTCTTCCGGTGTGGTTTCTCCCACCGCAAAGGATTGTATCAAGTGCCGCCCTAAATGTGTGCCGCGATCTCCGGCAGCTTCCCGCGTCCATGCAAACTCAATATCGGCGGTTTCCAGCCCGCAGCCGAAAGAGGACGCAAGCAGCTTCCCGTCTGTCTTTTCGGGATTTAAGATATAGTCTATCGCAGCCTTTAAGGTTGATTTAATAGGGTGCGTCTTTGTAACCGCCATATCTCGTCCACCGCCTTTTTAATGTCCTCTATATCCTGCCTGTAAACCGTCCCCGTCGCATTGGCGCGTTTTGCAATTTGGTTGATGTTCCGGCTCACCGCTTGCAGTTCCCGGATATATGCTTTTGTGTCGCTTCGGTCAACGACAAGAATATACCCGTCTATCGCCATTTTACGGAAGTATGCCCCATACTGCTTTATGGGAAGCTGCTTCATCTTCTCGTCGATCAGCCGCTTTTCTTCTTCCGTAACGTAAAACTTCATCTGTATATTTCTCTTTCGGTTTTCCATTTCCGCACCGCCTTTCGGTATAAGGGTTTGGGATTATCCCAACAAGCATTTTCCGCAAACGGGTACTCGTTTGCTGTGCTTGCTATCTACTCCATACCCCCACCGAAAGGCGGTATTTGTTGCGCGTTCCTTTGATTTTGGACGCAAAAAAAGATTGCAGCCGCCATGCGCTGCAATCTCCCGATTTCTCATATTGTGAGGTTAATCCTCTGCTTTTTCGACTTCCGTTATCTCCCTTGCTGTTGCGGTTACAATCCGTATGCCTTTATCGCTCATACCGTCCAGCAGCGCGTCAAGCTGCCGCCACCCGGTGGATTTCTCCGCATTGCTGTTCGGGAAGAAAAATTGATCTACCGAAATATGATACCGGGTTACAAGGTCATAGAATACCTGTAAACTCGGCTGTTGTCCCTTGTTCTCGATATTCGCAAGGTAGCGCGGGGAAATATATAACTCGTCGCTTACCTTTTTGCGGCTCTCGCCGTATTCATTTCTCGCGGCTTTTATAGCTGCCCCGAAAGCCTTAAAGTCGTACAATGGTACGGGTCTTTTTGCCATTTTCATTCACCCTGTTACATTTTACAGTTCACCTTTCTTTTTGGATATGTCCACACAATTCATATCATTAGGTTAAATACTTCCTGTTGTGTATTGACAGTAGACTGATTTTCTGATAAAATAAAATTTATGTAAAAGGAGGCGGCGTTTATGTTGCATAGCATGCGTATTAGATAAGCATTGAAAAAAAGGATTTTCCCATTTTCAACATGGGCTTTTTTGTCATGCTTATTTTGCGGATGCTATACAAAAAACTAACGACGTATAGATATAGTATAGACATAGTGCAAGCTATGCCTTAGTTTTGTTGTACTGCTCTGTGCATTATAAATGCAGGTCAATGCTCATGTTGAGGATTGACCTGCATTTTTTTGTGTAAAAAGGACGAGTGAAATATAATGCTTAAAAAATATTGGATAAAATGTCCGATTTGTAACGGAAAGACGAGAGTTCAAGTATTTCATAATACTGTATTAAAAGATTTTCCTCTTTTCTGCCCTAAATGCAAATTGACGCATATCATTGATGTAGAAAAATTAGAGATTGTAATCAAAAATACAGAAAAACAAACTTTTATTATTTAGAAGAAAGGATATAAAAATGAAACGTTTACCTAAATATACGCCTGCGGAAGTACGGAATGATCCATACGGATTTACTTACAAAGAAATGTCGGAAGTTATTGGCGAGAATGAAGCAAAAGCCTTATATGAAGAATTATATAAGCAATTACCACGCAAAAAAAATCTATCAATGTTGGTAAAAAATATTTGCAAAAGCAGTGATACTGAAAAGTATGTTTACGAACTGAAAGACAACAAATACATTGAAACGGTTTTTATCAAGCGGCGAGATGGTGGAACTGTTTGCGTGAGCACACAAGTCGGTTGTCCTGTTGGTTGTATTTTTTGTGAGTCCGGGCGAAATGGCTTTGTTCGTAATCTAACATCGTCAGAAATCGTACAACAGATTATATTGTTGCGTCGAAAAGTAAACCGTATCGTTTTTATGGGTATGGGAGAGCCTTTATTCAATTATGACAACTTGATAAAAGCAATCCATATTCTCCGAGATAGATATGGGCTCAACTTTCCAACCGACGGCATTACCATATCAACAGTTGGTCCGGTCGATCAATTAAAAAAATTGCGCGAGGAACATCTTAAAATTCAGTTGACAATATCTTTACACGCAGCAACACAATCTGCAAGAAATCGTATTATTCCTCACATGCGCATATATGCTATTGAAGATGTTGTTAAGCAAGCCTTATCCTATTCTGAAAGGCATAATCGCAAAATTGTCTTTGCGTATTTGCTTTTACCGGGTATAAATGACCGGCCCTCAGATGTAAGACAACTTGCAAAATGGTTTCGGGGCAAAAAAGTTATGATTAACGTGTTACAATACAACCCAACAAGCAATTCAAGAATTAAAGCACCACAGAAACGGGAAATAGTTGCATTCAAACATCAATTAGAGCAAGCAGGACTTGAAGTTACTATGAGAGTTTCTCATGGCAGAGAGATTAACGCGGCTTGTGGACAGTTAGCTAACACATATAATAAATTCAAAAAAAAATGATTAAAAGTGCCAGACGCATAGACGCAGAGCCGATAACGCATTAGGTCAAAAAACCTATGTGTTATCGGCTTTTTTATTTAATATTGCGCAAAAGCCGCTGTTCCCTATTATAGAATGGATTGCGGGTAGTGTATTAAAGTCGCCCTTTTTTAAGGATACGGCGGTATCGGGGAGGTATCGCCGTGTCCATTTTTATTTACTGTAACCCGCCTAATGCTTTGCGGTCAAAAAAAGCTATGCTCCGCAAGCGGGATATTCCGGCTATGAATGTGAACTGTCAATACATTTAGCTACTGCTTACATTTCCTTTGCGCCCGTCCGCGTCTTGCGGACGGGCGCATTTTGCTTTTTTCAACTTTTTTCTGAAAAGCGCACTCAAGAGCCATCTCCCGAACGGGTACGGAGCGAAAGGGGCAGAGAGGACAAGCCCTTAACTCCCGTCCTCTACTCCACGCGGGAAGGAGGTGAACTCTATGGAGCTATCTTCTTCCGACAAGGAAAGAATACAACATCAGTACGACGCATTAGCAAAGAAAACTTTGGTCGGCGAAGCGAAAAGCCACCGTCGCACTCTTGCGAAACGCGCAGCACGCGAAGTTACTTTTTCGGATTTGAGCGAAAGCGAACTCGCGCAGCTTTTCACAACGGACGAATACGAAAGCGATTATTTCCGTTTTCAAGTGTCCGGCTTTGATGTACTCGTCAAAAATGAACTGCTTGCCGAAGCCCTTAACGCTTTGCCCGAAAGGAAACGCGACATTATCCTTTTGTCCTACTTCTTGGATATGAGCGACGCGGAAATTGGCGAACTGCTGAATGTTGTACGCACGACGGTTTTCCGGCACAGGAAATCCGCGCTTGCGAAAATCAAACAGTATTTGGAGGGAAAAGCAGATGATGAATACCGTTAGGAAGTCTGAAAATCTGTTGCCGTTCCCTGTCATTTCCGCAGCGGCAAACGGCGACACAACCGCCATGTGCGCGATCTTGAAGCACTACGAGGGTTACATAGCGAAACTTTGTACCCGCACGCTGAAAGACGACGCGGGCAATACCTATTCCTATGTGGACGAGGAAATGCGTAACAGGCTGCAAGTGCGCCTTATTACCCGCACCCTTGCTTTTCATGTAGGATAATCTTTTAGCCCATGCGGGGAGCGTGTCCCCTTTCCACGCTTCCCGTTATGGGCTATTTGTCGTTCCGCAAAAGCATATCCGCTGTTGATGTGCTTTTGCAGGCCGACAAAGCCTATTGTTCTTTGACAAAGAAAGCGGCCTTTGGTGCGCAGCATAACAGGCAACGGGTACATTCCGTCTGTACCGAGCCAGTCGGCGGGTACGCCATGACAGCTTTTCCCCCTACGGGGAAAGCCGAGCGAGAACTACCTCGCCGTAAAACAAGTTTAGCAGCTTGTGGGCGACGACATACAAGGCGGCACAATGATACTCCCGCGTTGAACACCCTCAAAGTATTGCGCGGCGCACCCATAAGCATGGGCCGGGGTGAAACTCCCGTGAGGTTGCAGCTAACAACCGCCCGTTTTTGCCTTTTCAGTTTAATATTCTCTTTCTATCCCACGAAAGGGGGATTTTCTACTATGGAACAAACAAATAAACAAGAAGCAAAATCCCCGATTGTACGCGAATACAAGATCGGGGATATAACCTATATCGTCAAAGCCGTTGTAAAAGACGGTGTAAAAGAGGACGCCGCGACAAAGGTACGCCGCCTAATCCACAATGACCTAAAACGAGAAAAAAGCCCGGTATAATGCCGAAAATACTCTCCTATTGCAGACGGGCGGCGGGTTATGTGGTATAATATATATAACCTGTTTGTCCGGCTGTCGGAATAGGAGGTAACATGAAACAGTCGGATAAATTGACCGCATACTATTTTCGTGCGGCACTTCAAACAGATACTTTGTACCTTGACAATCAAATGCAAAGACTTCTTTACTACGCAAGCCGGAACGGGAACGCTGCACTTGCCGCGAAAGGTGGTGAGCGCAGATGAGTAACACTTTTTCCTTTCAGCAGATTGCAGCCCCCAAAGTGTTAAGCGCGGAAGTCCGCGAAGTCATTTCAAACAATGTCTTGCAATTCTATGTGCGCGATCAGCAGCAGGACACGCAGGACGAGGGTATAACGGCTTTATATGAAAGACTTTCGCAAGAGGACAAATTAGAGGGCGAGAGCAACAGTATTGCAAACCAAAAGAAGATTTTGGAACGGTACTGCCGGGAGCATGGGATTACTGCCTATCGGCACTATGACGAGGACGACGGATATTCCGGTACAAACTTCAACCGCCCCGGCTTTCAGCGTATGTTAGCCGATATTAAGGCGGGGAAAATCAAGCGCGTTATCGTCAAGGATATGTCCCGTTTTGGGCGAGATTATTTGCAAGTCGGTTTTTATACCGATATGCTGTTTCCCGATTTTGGCGTGCATTTTATCGCTGTCAACGACGGAGTAGACAGTACGCGGGGCGAAAATGAGTTTACCGCAATCCGCAACGTGTTCAATGAGATGTACGCCCGCGATACTTCAAAGAAGATACGCGCTACTTGGCAATCAAAAGGTAAATCCGGCGAACATCTTACCACAATCCCGCCTTACGGCTACATGAAAGACCCGGACAACAAAAAGAAGTGGATTATAGACGAGGAAGCCGCAGCCGTTGTGCAGCAGATTTTCGCATTGTGCGTTTCCGGCATGGGACCGACGCAGATTGCAAAATGGTTAGAAAAGCACGAAATCTATAATCCGACAGCTTACTCCCAAGCAAAGGGGCGGCCTGTTACCAACAAGCCAACGGCTAACCCATATAAATGGACAAATGAAACGGTTTCCCGCACTTTAGAACGCATAGAGTATTTAGGGCATACCGTAAACTTCAAGACCCGCAAGCAATCCTACAAGAGCAAAAAGAAGTTGTGGAACGACCCGTCGGAATGGGTGATCTTTGAGAACACGCAGCCGCCGATTGTGGAAGAAAGCGTATTCCTCATTGTGCAGAACATACGCCGATCACGCCGCCGTCCTACCAAAATGGGCGATATGGGTATTTTCTCCGGGCTGCTTTATTGTGCAGAGTGCGGCGGCAAGATGTATCAATGCCGCGCAACGAACTTTACCGAAGAACAGAAGTATTTTATCTGTTCGACCTATCGGAAAGGCAAAGATTTGTGTACGACCCATTCCATTAAAAATGTTGTCCTGCACGAAATTGTTTTGCGGAACTTGCGGGAAGCAATCGAGTATGTAACGCAGTACGAAGCCGAGTTTATCCAAGAAGCAGCGGACAGCCGTTTACGGGAGCGCGACGCGGAGTTTTCTCGCAAGCGCGAAACACTTTCCAGAGCCGAAAGCCGGATTGCCGAATTGGATAACCTGTTCAAGCATTTATACGAGGACAATGTAACCGGGAAATTATCAGATGAACGGTTTATCAAAATGTCCCGTGATTATGAGTTGGAGCAGGAAAACTTAAAATCAATGGCAGAAGTGTTGCGGGAAGAAATCAAGCAGCAGGAAAAGCAAAAAACCAACGTTAAGGCGTTTATCAGCGTCGTAAAGAAGTACACCGATATGCAGGAACTTGACGCTTCCATTTTGCGGGAGTTTATAGACCGTATCGAGGTTTCCCATACCGATAAGAAATCCAAGACAAGGGAAATCACGATTGTTTATAACTTCATCGGTGCATTTGATTTTGAACGGGCAAAAGAAAAAGCCCAAAATACAACTCAAAAACAGCAAAGAACGGCATAGCCGTTTGGCTATACCGTCCCTTGCTTCAATGTTTTCTTAATTCACCGCCCCGTTACTGGCGGACTCATTTCCGATAAAGAAGACGTTGTATCCATGCTGAATGCCGGAGCTGTCTGCATCTCTTCTACCAATCCGGATGTGTGGTTTCTGTAAACTCCAACTGAAACCGGAGATTTATTCTTTCTATATTGAATTAGTTCGCTTCCAATACTTTTTATTCTATATATGTGCAAAGATGTTGACTATTCAACTTTTAACTGTTATGCTTTTATATGTTGAGTATGCAACATCTTTTTTTTGCAAATAACGGAAATTTATACCTTTTTCCTGTAGCTTTATGGAGGCAGCTATGATTGAACGATTTGAAACCTTTACCACCAATATTGCATCGATTTACAAAAACATTGTAAAAATAAAGAAATATGAGATGAACAAAATTGGTCTTAAGGGCACTCATGTTACATGCATGAATTTTCTAAACAATTCTCCGGAAGGTCTTACCGCCGCTGAAATCTGTGTTCTCGCCAAAGAAAACAAGGCTGGTATTTCCAGGGTGCTTGCCGACCTCCTAGAACAGGGGCTGGTAGAATATGTCAATGCAGAAGATACGTCCGACAAGCGGAAATACCGTGCCAAAGTCATCCTTACACCCAAAGGGATTTCTTATGCCCAAAAAGTAAATGCCGCAATCAACAATGCAGTATCTTTTGGCGGCTCAGATCTTTCCGATGAAACCCGGACTGTTTTTTATTCTGCATTAAAAACAATTTCCGCAAACTTAGAACAATATTGCGATGAATTAGAAAGGAATGACGAGCATGAATAAATGTAAAGCTGCATATTGCAGAATTTTTCAGAAATGTTTTAAAATTGCAATCCCTTTTTTGCCTTACAGACATCCGGAAGTTTTTTACAGCACTTCCAAACTGACCGGGCTTTTTGCAGAAAAAGGCATTGATACTGTATTAATCATTACAGATGCCGGTATCCGCAAATTTGGTCTTTTAGACCGGATGCTTATGCATTTTGACCACCATAACATCCATTATTTTATCTATGATAAGACGGTTGCTAATCCAACTACAACAAATGTAGAAGAAGCAAGAGAGCTTTATCTTGAAAAACATTGTGATGCTATCATTGGTTTTGGTGGTGGCTCCAGTATCGACTGTGCCAAGGCCGTCGGTGCAAGAATCGCAAAACCTAAGCAGTCTTTATCCAAAATGAAAGGTATCTTAAAAGTGCATAAAAAACTGCCTTTATTGGTTGCGATTCCGACAACTGCAGGAACCGGAAGCGAAACCACTCTCGCTGCTGTTATCACAGATGCCCGGACAAGACACAAATATGCCATCAATGATTTCCCTTTAATTCCTGCATATGCTGTATTAGACCCGAAAGTAACCATAAGTCTTCCGCCATCTCTTACCGCCACCACCGGTATGGATGCCTTAACCCACGCCGTAGAAGCTTATATTGGCGGTTCTACTACAAGACATACCAGAAAATATGCTAAAAAAGCAACTAAATTAATTTTTGACAATATCTACAAAGCATATGACGACGGTCAGAATATAGAAGCAAGAAAAGAAATGTTGAAAGCCTCTTTCTTTGCCGGATGTGCTTTTACCAAATCCTATGTCGGCTATGTCCATGCCGTAGCCCACTCCCTTGGCGGCAAATATAATATTCCACACGGGCTTGCCAATGCGACAATACTTCCGATGGTATTAGAAGATTATGGTTCTACCATTTACAAAAAGCTTTACCAACTTGCTGTTTATGCAGGTATTGCTGACGAATCCGATGATCATGCAGTAGCTGCTGATAAATTTATCTCTGCCATCAAAGACATGAAAGAATATTTCCAGATTGGTGATACTTTTTCCGAGATTCAAAAAGAAGATATTCCGGAACTTTCCAGATATGCCGATAAAGAAGCGAACCCGCTTTATCCGGTTCCAGTTCTGATGAATGCAAAAGAGCTCGAAAAATACTATTATATGCTTATGCCAGAGGAGGAAAAATAATGACTGAAGCTGAAATAACAGAACTTGTTTCTACGCAGCGCAATTATTTTAAAACCGGTGAAACATTATCTGTTGCTTACCGGATTGCCGCTTTAAAAAAGCTGAAAAATACTATTTTAAGCCATGAAAATGAAATTTTAGCAGCGCTTAAGGCTGACCTTGGAAAATCAGCCCACGAAAGCTATATGTGCGAAGCCGGACTGGCTTTAAGCGAACTTACCTATATGATAAAGCACACCAGAAAATTTGCCAGAGAAAAAAACGTTCATACGCCCCTTGCACAATTTCATTCCAGAAGCTACAAAAAACCGTCTCCATATGGTGTTGTACTGATTATGAGCCCCTGGAATTATCCTTTTCTGTTAACCATTGACCCATTAATCGATGCAATTGCCGCAGGAAATACTGTCATTTTAAAGCCAAGCGCCTACTCGCCTAACACAAGTGCCATCATCACATCTCTGATAAAAGAATGTTTTGAAGAGAAATATGTAGCAGTTGTAACCGGTGGCCGGGCAGAAAATACGGCTCTTTTGCAGTCACACTTTGACTATATATTCTTTACCGGAAGTCAGGCGGTCGGCAAAACTGTCTTAGAGCATGCAGCTTCCCACCTTACTCCGGTAACACTTGAGCTTGGTGGAAAAAGTCCCTGCATCGTTGCAGCAGATGCCAACCTGAAATTAGCTGCCAGACGAATCGTATTCGGGAAATATCTCAACTGCGGTCAGACCTGTGTGGCACCGGATTATGTATATTGCGATGAGCAGATCAAAGATGCTTTGCTCTTAGAAATAAAAAAAGAAATCATCCGGCAATATGGGGAATCTCCTCTTGAGAATTCCGATTATGGCAAAATCATCAACGAAAAGCATTTTCATCGCATCAATGGGCTGATTGATTCTTCAAAAGTAATTTATGGCGGTAATTCCAACAAAGAAACATTACAGATTGAGCCAACCGTCATGGATCATGTCACTTTTGAAGATGCCGTCATGTCAGAAGAAATCTTCGGTCCGGTTATGCCTGTATTAACTTTTTCACGCATGAGCGAAGCTACCGACAAAATTAATTCCATGGCTCATCCTCTTGCTCTCTATATCTTTACTTCAAGCAAAAAGACTGCAGATGAAGTCATTTCCCATACTGGTTTCGGTGGTGGCTGTATCAACGATACCATTATCCATCTTGCCACAACAGAAATGGGCTTTGGCGGCTTCGGCGAAAGTGGCATGGGTTCTTATCATGGTAAAACCGGATTTGATACCTTTTCCCATTATAAAAGCATCGTTGATAAAAAAACCTGTATTGATCTGCCTATGAGATACCAGCCATATACTTCTCTTCATGACAGGCTTATCCGGTTCTTTCTGAAATAACCGGAAGATATTTCGGGTATTTTCCAGAGAAATTGTCTAATGCCCGGTCTATTGGTCTGAATGATCGGGCTTCGGCTAAGTACTGGACTATTGGCTGGCAGGGAGCTTTAAAAGAATCTCTCATTTTCGGCTGTAACTATATCTTCCCGTCTACAGCTCTTTCCCTGAATCTCTCATTTTCGGCTGTAACTATATCTTCCCGTCTACAGCTCTTTCCCTGAATCGCTCATTTTGTGCTGCAATAGTCGCCAGTAGCAGCTTGTAAATGTAATCATATTCTGATTATGATAATGCTTATCATTAAATTGTAACGGTAATCTGAAATTATATAATCTTAATTTCTGTTAAAATAATGCTATTTATAAGACTATTTCTATATATTGGAAAATGTGTACCCGACCTGGTACTTAGATAAAAATCCCGGAAGCCCAAAGCTTCCGGGAATATTGTTTGAATGTTTTGAATATAATTCGGAAACGACTAACGTTTGCTGAACTGTGGTGCACGACGTGCAGCTTTGAGACCGTATTTCTTTCTTTCTTTCATACGTGGGTCTCTTGTTAAGAATCCGTTAGATTTCAGAACTGGTCTGTAATCTGCATCAACGGTAAGTAATGCTCTTGCAATACCATGACGGATTGCTCCAGCCTGTCCTGTGTATCCGCCACCTTTTACGTTTACTAATACGTCGAACTTGTCGGCTGTCTCAGTAACTGTTAATGGCTGACGAACGATAACTTTTAAAGTCTCTAATCCGAAATATTCATCGATATCTCTTTTATTTACTGTAATCTTACCTGTTCCTGGTACTAAATATACTCTGGCAACAGAGGATTTTCTTCTTCCTGTTCCGTAATACTTTGTATTAGCCAATGTTTTTTACCTCCTATTAAAATGTTAAAGCTTCTGGTTTCTGAGCTTCATGCTTGTGGTCTGGTCCTGCGTATACAAATAATTTAGTATACATTTCTCTTCCTAAAGATCCCTTTGGAAGCATTCCCTTAACAGCGAACTCAATAACTCTTTCTGGATGCTTTGCTAACATTTCCTTTAATGTAGTCTCTTTCATACCGCCTACATAATCGGAATGATGGTAATAAATCTTCTGGTCTAATTTCTTACCTGTTACTTTAATCTTCTCTGCATTTACAACGATTACATAATCACCTGTATCGATATGTGGTGTAAATGTTGGTTTATTCTTTCCTCTTAATACTTTAGCAACTTCTGATGCTAAACGTCCTAATGTCTTTCCATCAGCGTCTACTACATACCATTTTCTCTCAATGGTTGCTGGACTAGCCATAAAAGTTTTCATTGGTTTACCTCCTTGAAATTATAAGGAACATATACATTCTGCGTAATGTCCGGACGCAGTCCGCTTTGCGTTCCACACTATTGTTTCTATAGTTGAAATGTCGCTCCGGGGCTTTGGATTGACATTCTTGTACTATGTCAGACTTAGATATTATAGTACACGACCCCTCGTGTGTCAAGTAAATTCTCTACAAATATTTTCCACAACATTCGCCATATACCATCTATCTTATTATCATAAATATTCGATTCCAATCATCGTTAATCCCTGTGCCGGTGCCGTTGGTCCTGCAGCACTTCTTTCCTTTGCCGCAAGAATTGTTTTTATCTCTTCCGGCTCTATCATTCCCATGCCTGCCTGAAGCAGGGTTCCTGCAATAATCCGGACCATATTATAAAGGAATCCATTTCCAGTAACACGGATTGTAATGATATCCTCCTGCCTGCTTACCGTCAGCTCATAAATGGTACGAACCGTTGTTTCAACCACTGCCGCTGCAGCACAGAAGCTTTTAAAATCATGTTCTCCCCTTAAATATTCTGCCGCCTGCTGCATCTTCTCTAAATCCAGCTTGCGGTAGCAGAAATATGTGTTATTCCGATACATCGGAAGCGGAAACTCCCGGTTTAAAATCCGGTATTCATAGGTTTTCCGGCTGTCACAGTGTCTCGGATGAAAAGCAGCTGGTACTTCCTCTGATTTCTGCACTACGATGTCCTCCGGAAGCCGCTGGTTCAGGGCATAAGAAATCTTTTCCGCCGGAATGCGGCTCTTCGTATCAAATACTGCTACATTTCCCATGGAATGTACGCCCGCATCCGTCCGGGATGCTCCGGTCACAATAATCTTTTCCCCTAAGAGACTGCTTAAGGTGCGGTTTAATACACCCTCTATGGTCTCTCCGTTGGGCTGCACCTGCCAGCCGTGATAATTCGTACCGTCATAGGCTACAATTAGCTTCACCCGTTTCAATCGTTTTGGGGCAGATGGAGTTTTCTGCTCTTCTACCTCTTCTATGTTCACAACCGGATTTATCTCTGTACTCATAATGGAAATGCTCCCGGAAGTATACCGGCTGCCATACCGGACAATACGTTAATCCAGAGGATGCGAAGTCCGATGACTGCCGCAAGATAGACCAGTAAAGTCAGATAAGCCATGCGGTCACGTTTCTGGTAATGAAGCGGTTTCATCTTGGTTCTGCCTTCCCCACCACGATAACAGCGGGCTTCCATTGCCATTGCCAGATCATTGGCACGGCGGAATGCAGATACAAATAGCGGCACCAGAAGTGGAACCATGTTTTTGGCTTTCTGAATCAGATTTCCATGTTCAAAATCTGCTCCTCTTGCCATCTGTGCTTTCATGATTTTATCTGTTTCTTCAATCAGAATCGGGATAAATCGAAGTGCAATTGACATCATCATTGCAATTTCATGCACCGGTACTTTTATATATTTCAATGGAGATAACGCTTTTTCCAGACCATCTGTCAACTCGTTTGGTGTTGTGGTAAGTGTCATCAGCGAGGTTCCGATAATTAAGAAAATCAGACGAACCATCATGACAACAGCATTTTTCAATCCCTCATAAGTAATGGTAAAAATCCAGAAGGAAACCAGCTTTGTTCCCGGTGTCAAAAACAGATTAAATACCGCTGCAAATAACATAATCAGTACAATGGTTTTCAATCCTTTAACCATATAGGAAAATGGCACCTTTGACAGCTTAATTAATACTACCAGAAAGATTGCTGCCAGTATAAATGCCGGAAGTCCCTTAAATACAAACAGGGAAATAATATAAATCAGTGTTCCAAATAATTTTACCCTCGGATCCAGCTTATGAATAACGGAATCTGCCGGATAATATTGTCCTAATGTAATATCTCTTAACATACTGTTCCATCCTGTCTCTTTGTTATTACACGCAGGATTTCATCCCGTGCCTCGTCTACTGTAGTTGCATCTGTGCTTACCGGGAAGCCTTCTTCCTTCAATTCATGCATCAGATAAGTTACCTGTGGTGCCGCAAGTCCGATTGCTTCCAGTTCTTTATAGTGGCGGAATACTTTCTTTGGAACATCATCAAACATCACCTGTCCCTGATTCATTACAATAATTCTTCCCACATATTTAGCCACATCTTCCATGCTGTGTGAAACAAGAATGATGGTAATTCCACGTTCTTTATGCATTGCTGCAAGCAAATCTAAGATTTCATCACGGCCCTTCGGGTCAAGTCCCGCTGTCGGTTCATCTAAAATCAGCACCTCCGGCCGCATGGCAAGCACCCCTGCGATTGCAACACGTCTTTTTTGTCCACCGGACAAATCAAAGGGTGACTGATAATATAATTCTTCCGGAAGTCCTACGCTCCGTAATGCTTCATATGCCCGAAGTCCTGCCTCTTCCTTGGTTAGTCCCTGGTTCTTTGGTCCAAAGGATACATCATCAAAAATGGTAGTTTCAAAAAGCTGATGCTCCGGATACTGAAAGACAAGTCCCACTTTACTACGCAGGGCTTTCATATCAAAGTCCTCTTCGTAAATATCCTGTCCATTATAATAAATGCCGCCGCTGGTAGCTTTTACCAGTCCGTTCAAATGCTGAATCAGGGTGGATTTACCAGAACCGGTATGTCCGATGATACCGATAAATTCTCCATCTTCTATTTTCAGATTAACATCCTTTAAGGCATGTATCTCATAGGCAGTGCCTGAGCTGTAAACATAATTTAATTCATTTATTAGGATTGACATAGCTTTTCCAACGCCTCCGTCAGTTCTTCTCTGGTCAGGATTCCATCCGGTATATCCAGTCCCGCCTTCTTAAGTTCATATGCTAATAATGTAATCTGCGGCACATCCAGACGATATTCCTTCAATCGCTCCACCTGGGAAAAGATGCTGCGCGGCGTTCCCTGCATAACCACTTTTCCGGCATCCATAACATAGACATGGTCTGCCTCTACCACTTCTTCCATATAATGTGTAATCAGAATGATGGTCACACCCTTTTCCCGGTTCAGTGCATGAACAGCTTCTAATACTTCTTTTCTTCCTACCGGATCCAGCATGGCTGTCGGCTCGTCTAAAACAATACATTCCGGCTGCATCGCCATTACCCCGGCAATAGCCACACGCTGCTTCTGTCCGCCGGATAATTTATTCGGGGAATGCTCTCTGTATTTTAACATGCCGACCGCTTTTAAGCTTTCTTCCACACGCTGCCAGATTTCATCTGTCGGCACGCCTATATTTTCCGGTCCAAATCCGACATCCTCTTCTACCACGCTTGCAATAATCTGGTTGTCCGGATTCTGGAATACCATTCCGGCACGCTGTCTGATATCCCAGATATTTTTCTCATCTGTGGTATCAAATCCATCTACCCAGAGACTTCCCTCTGTGGGTTCTAAAATTGCATTGATATGCTTGGCAAGGGTAGATTTTCCGGAACCGTTGTGGCCTAATACTGCGATAAAGTCACCCTTTTTTACATCAAGGCTTACTTTATCAAGGGCAGTCTGGATAGACTCCACATTGCCTTCTTCATCACGTCTTATATATTCATGTACCAAATCTTTTGCTTTGATGATGCCCATAGTTTACCTTTCTACCAATGTAATCTGTGCAGTTCACCCGCCAGCCGCATATGGTCAAAATTGTTCTGGCGCAGTGCTTCATATAATACAATTGCTGCTGAATTGGATAAGTTTAAGGAACGGGTATCTCCAATCATCGGAATCCGGATACACTCATCCGGATGCTGTATCAGAATTTCTTCCGGAATACCCGCACTTTCCTTTCCAAACATAATATAACAGTCCGGCTCATAATTTACTTCTGTATAAACATGGCGCCCCTTGGTGGTTGCCATATAAATCTTTGCACCCGGATTCTTCTCTAAGAAATCCTCATAATTGACATATCTTGTCACATCCAGCTGGTCCCAGTAATCCATTCCTGCCCGCTTGATTGCTTTCTCTGTCAGATGGAAGCCCAGCGGTTCAATCAGATGCAGTCTGGTTCCGGTTGCTACACAGGTTCTTCCGATATTTCCGGTATTATAAGGAATCTCCGGCTCATAAAGTACGATATTAAGCTTCGCCATTGTTCCCGCCTCGCAATCCTGTTATGTAATGCTCCATACGGTCTAATGCCTCTTTCAGATTATCCAGAGAATAAGCATAGGAAATACGGATAAATCCTTCTCCGCAGTCACCAAATGCAGTTCCCGGAACAACCGCTACCTTCTCTGTCTTTAAGAGATTGGTGGCAAATTCTTCAGAAGTCATTCCAAATTCTTTGATACATGGAAAACAGTAAAAGGCTCCATATGGTTCAAAACACTCCAAGCCCATTTCTTCAAAACGGTGCATCAGATATCTTCTTCTGCCATTATATTCTTCCCGCATTCTCTGGACATCTTCATCTCCCGCCCGGAGTGCATCCACTGCTGCATACTGTGAGGTAGTCGGTGCACACATAATTGCATACTGATGAATCTTTAACATCTGGTCTAAGATGATTCTCGGTCCGCAGGCATAGCCCAAACGCCATCCGGTCATCGCATGGGATTTGGAAAATCCATTGATAACAATGGTACGCTCCTTCATGCCCGGAAGGGATGCGATAGAAATATGCTTCTCGGTATAAGTCAGTGCAGAATAAATCTCGTCACTGATGACAAAGAGGTCATGCTTCTTTACTACCTCTGCCACTGCTTCTAAATCCTTTTTCTCCATGATTGCTCCGGTCGGATTATTCGGGAAAGGCATAACAAGAAGCTTGGTCTTTGGCGTAATTGCCGCTTCTAATTCTTCTGCAGTCAGACGGAAATCGTTTTCTGCCTTAAGATTAATCGGTACCGGCACACCATTGGCAAGTACGGCACATGGCAGATAAGATACATAACTTGGCATCGGGATTAATACTTCATCACCCGGATCAAGCATGGCACGCATGGCAATATCAATTGCCTCGCTTCCGCCTACGGTTACTATGATTTCATGCTGATAATCATACTGCAAGTCATAATTACGGAATAAGTATTTTGCAATTTCTATTTTTAATTCTTTTAATCCGGCATTGGAAGTATAGAAGGTACGTCCCTTCTCTAAGGAATAAATTCCCTCATCCCGGATATGCCATGGAGTATCAAAATCCGGCTCGCCTACTCCTAAGGAAATAGCATCTTCCATCTCATTTACAATATCAAAAAATTTCCGGATTCCAGATGGCTGTATCGTTACGATTGTTTTTGATAATGGATTTCTCATGGTATCATCTGTATCCTTTCATCTTTTGATTTTGCTGCCATAATGGTTCCGTGGTCTTTGTATTTCTTTAAGATAAAGTTGGTCTGTGTGCTTAATACAGAATCCAGTGCGGAAAGCTTCTCAGATACGAACTGGGATACTTCACGCAGGCTCTTTCCCTCAATGGTTACTAAAAGGTCAAAACTTCCGGAAATCAGATATACAGAATTTACTTCCGGATAATTGTAAATACGCTCTGCCACTTTATCAAATCCCATACCACGCTGCGGAGTAACCCGTACTTCGATTAATGCAGATACTTTTTCTACGCCGGCTTTATCCCAGTTAATCAAGGTATGATAGCCACAGATGATATTTTCTTTCTCCATTGCTTCTAATTCATTCATAACGGCTGCTTCTTCTACGCCTAATACAACAGCCAGCTCTTTTAAATCGATTCTGCTGTTCTTCTCTATAAAGGTTAAAATCTTCTCTCTCATGCTTCAATTCCTCCAATTGATTTCTGATTTACTACTGAATTACTTTATATAATTCATCCGTCTTCGGTGGTTCTAAAAATCTGCGTTCGTCCTCATTCATAAGCACGCGGTCATTTCCCGCAGTTGCTTTTCCGATTACCGTTGCTTCAATACCATTTTCCTTTAATCTTCTGATCAGCTCATTTCCATCAACTGCTGCCATCAGCATACAGCCGCTGGATATCAGTTCATAGGGATTGATATGGAAAAACTCACAGACTTCTACTGTCTCCTGCCGAAGCGGAATCTTCTTTAAGTCGATTTCCAGTCCGACGCCGGATGCTTCTGCCATCTCCCAGAGTGCTCCGAATATACCGCCCTCTGTTACATCATGCATTGCTCCCACGCCAGACTTCACGGCGGTGGCGGCCTCCGGCATTACAGATAAATACCGGTCAAGTGCCTGTGCCTGTTCTACAAAATGCCTGGAAAAATGAGTACAGAGTTCTTCTTCCTTTTCATTGGCAATAATAGCTGTTCCCTCTAAGCCAATCCACTTAGTGGCAATGATGTCCATGCCCGGTTTTGCTCCTCCGGTAGAAATAAGTCCGTTCTTCTTTACCTTCCCTACACCGCATACAGTAACCAGTGGCTGATTTACCACCCTGGTAATCTCGGTATGTCCGCCCATAATCTGAACGGACACCGCCGCGGCAGCCTCTTCCAGCTCCTGCATCAGTTGTTTCAAAAGACTTTCTTCCGTGTGCTCCGGCAGCAATATGGTTAACATAACTCCAATTGGTTCTGCTCCGGCACTTGCCAGGTCATTAGTAGTAATGAGAATTGCCAACTTTCCGATTTCATGGATTGTTCCTGTAATCGGATCCGTAGACATTACAAACATCTCATCCGGGGCAAGGGTAAGGGCAGCACAGTCTTCTCCCACGCCTGCACCTAACACAACTTCCTTTCTCTTCGTATGCAATTGTCTGATTACGGAGCGTTTTAATACACTTTCCGGCACTTTTCCTATCTTCATAGATTCTTCTTCCCATTTTTACAGCATAAGGCTGTCTCATAGCCGAGGCAGCCTTTCTTGCTTCTTATTTACGCGGGTGGCGATAAAAATCGCATGCCTGCATCATCTTTCACCATTTTACTGGGTGGTTGCAGCTCCATCTCCGGTTCCTGTATCCGGTGTCGTCGGTGTTGTTGGTGTTGTTGGTGTAGTTGGTGTCGTCGGTGTTGTTGGTGCGGCAGGTGCATCAGCCGGTGGCTCTACTCCACCGGAAGCCGCCTGTTGCTGCTGCTGCGCTGCAGCTTCTGCCGCTCTTGCCGCTACCGCATCTGAGCACCAGGTTGCTGCTGCAGAACGGATAATTGCTTCATCCTGCGTTGCAATCGCTGCATTCATTGCTCCAATTGCCTCTTCATTATCAGAGCCCATACCAACAGAAATAATTCTAGGTGTTGCTTTATATTTACTGGTATTAAATACCTCTCTGCTTTCTTCTACGCCATCTACGGTAACAATCTTCCAGAGTTTTGCCGATTTACCGATGTGTGCTTTCTGAACGGTTACAGTTCCAATCGGGTCTTCGGTAGTCTGCACCTGAATAGTCGGCTCTTCTTCACTGACCGTTTCACTGACAAAGTTTACCTGACGGTCAGCCGGTCTTGTCTCCTGACCAAATACGTTGAAATATACAATACCGCCGCTGCAGTATCCTTCAATATAAATCGGAGCCTCCTGATTATTCTTAAATTTCAAATCCTTTAAATTGCTGGCAATCGCTGCATCCATAGATGGCTGTACATATGTTACCAGCATGGAATGTGCATAACGCTCGGTAATATCCAGTTCTGCACGGATAACCGCATTATAAAGCGTTGTGGAAACCTGACATACCCCACCACCATAAGATTCTACGGTTGTACCATTCTCATATGCACCTGCCAGTTCATATCCACCGGAAGCGTCCAGTGGTGCAATAGCTTCATACACAGAAAATTCCTCTCCCGGGTAAAGTACGGTTCCATCGATTTTACTTACCGCATTTTTTACATTTGCCACACGACCGGCAGAAGAATCACTGAAGTCGGTAGAGAAAGAGCCCAGTAAATCCTTTACCTTGGAAAGTTCTTCTGCAGTTCCTTCCGGCTCTACCACATTTGCTACCAGACTGATGGTTGCATCTCCGCCCTTCCATTCTTCGGTAAAATATTTCTGTAAACTTTCTACAGAAGCATCCTCATCTACTTCGATACCTTCCTGACCATCGATGATTTTAAATTCACCATCCTCACGTGTAAGGCCATTGTTGACCGCTTCCTGGTTCAGCTCTTTGGCGTGATTTTCCAGAAAACTTTTTGTGGTGTCTGTATCTACGGTATATATAATATCAAATACTTTATTTTCCTTTTCCAGATCTTTCTTCGCTTTGTAACGCTCCAGAAGATTTCCCGTACGGGTATAATTCATTGCTTCTTTTACGATATCCTTATTGCTCCAGCTCAATCCCAGATCAGAAGGGCTTGCCTTTACACTGTTTTCTGCAGCGGACAGTTCAAAGGTCGCATCCTCATAAGCAGATACTGCTGCTTCTACAGCTGCCTCTGCATCTGATTCACTCATTCCGCCTACAGACACATCCCCGATATATACGTTCTGTGGAATCACTTCTGCATTTTCATCCGCTTTCACAATTGCGGTTGCTGATACACCCGCTGTTACTGCGAGTACCAGTCCCAGAATCGGAAGCACTAATTTTATTTTTTTCATATTCTTCCTCTCAATCTCTTAAACCCTCAAGACATTTTAAAGCTTTTTATTCACCAGATTACACTGTGAAAGTTTTGCTAACACTCATTTTATCATATAACTTTGCATTTTCAAGCGTCATAACTACTAATATATTTGACAGAAATACGCAATTTCTGTATATTATGACATGATGAATGCATAAAAAATTCTATGAAAAAATAGTGATGCAAAGGGATAATACCATTGCTGCAACGAGAATAATTGCGATAAATCCTGCGAAATATTTTTTCCCTTTTGAATTTTTAAAATTAATCATTTCATTCACCTCATATTTATTTTTATACTACTATACTTTCGAAAGGAGCAAACTATGTTTCCTATCATACTCATATGCTTTATCATTTTTGTTGTTTTTCTAAACTCCAGAAAGCGTCAGATTACCAAACAGGAACAGGAAATTACCGAGCAGTTCTGGGCCCGTGAAAATAAAGCCAACGCCACCCGCCGCCGCAGTCTTGACAACCTTCCTTATATTACTATTCCGGAAGAACTGCTGACTCCCCCGGCACAGGCATCTGAAGATGTCCTCACCCTTTATGAAACACTTCGTCATCTGTCTGCTAAAAAAATCGTTAATCTGAATGGCAAAACCAATACCGATCTAAAATTAGCTTACGGTGCTGCCAGCCTTGCAGCTCTGACCGAGTTTGATGAAAATTATAATACTTTAATCTGTACCATTGCAAAACTTGGCAAACTGCTCTGCGACCAGTCTGAAGAAAAAGCCGCCATCGATATTCTGCTCTTTGGCATCCGCTGCGGAAGCGATATTACAGATAATTATACGTTGTTAGTTCCTCTTTTAAAAGAAACAAACGACAGCAGTTCACTGACTGAAGTATATCAGAAGCTTGCCACACTGCCGGAAGGCTCCAGAAAACGTATCAAAGAAAAACTTTCCTAATCTTTCGGGCATCTTCCATACTGTGAAATCAACTTATCCATAAGACGCGATGCTTCGCTTCTGGTCAGTTGTTCCCAGACAATGTCAAGTTCTATTTTATGATAATCCGCCAGTTCCTTCAAGTGAATTTTTTGAATTTTCGTTGCAGGAGTCTGGCGTTTTGTTTTATAAATCAAATCTTTCGGTTCAAATACTTCCGGATTTGTTTCTCCATATGTCTTTTGTAAATACTGATAAAGTTCATGGGTTGCCAGTGCATCATAGATTGCCCGGTGCTCCCGCTCCCGCTCAATATCAAGGTAATCGCAGAGACATTCCAAAGACTTTTTTTCCGGACGCAGCATACATTTGCGTGCTGCTTTCAACGTATCTACTGCTTTTTTTTCAAACGGCACTTTCTCATTGACTGCCTGCTGCTTTAAGAAGCTATAGTCAAATATGATATTGTGTCCCACCAGAATATCATCTCCGATAAATTCTGCTGTCTTATGAAATGCTGCTGCCGGACTTAAGCCTTCCTTTACCATCTCAT
This sequence comes from Roseburia amylophila, assembly GCF_025567465.1. Taxonomy (NCBI): domain Bacteria; kingdom Bacillati; phylum Bacillota; class Clostridia; order Lachnospirales; family Lachnospiraceae; genus Roseburia; species Roseburia amylophila. Next base: position 226,372 of record NZ_JAOQKI010000001.1, on the reverse strand, counting down.
CGGTAATTCCGGTAAGTTCTGTTATCTCCTGCGTAATTTTCCTGCCGGGATTCACAAAAATATCCATGGTATCCGTCACTTCGCCATTTCTTATTTTTGCTGCTCCCACCTCAAGGATGGCATCATTTTTCGGATGAAGCCCCGTCATTTCAAGGTCAATTACTGTATAATCCTGTGGTATCATTTCCGCTTATCCTCTGCTTTACACAAATCCTGCAAGAAACATTCGCTGCACTTTGGTCCTCTTGCAAAACAGATATTTCTTCCGAATGTTATAATCTGGATGTTATATAAAATCCAGTGATCCTTCGGTAATACTTTCATCAGATCATATTCTACTTTTACCGGATCATCCTCTTTTGTAAATCCAAGGCGTTTGGAAATACGTTTTACATGGGTATCTACTACGATACTTGGGTCATGGTAAATATTTCCCCGGATGACATTTGCAGTCTTTCGTCCAACTCCTGCAAGGGAAGTAAGTTCTTCCAATGTAGACGGAACTTCTCCATGATATTCCTGAACCAGCGTCCTTGCACAGGATATGATATTCTTCGCCTTATTGTGATAAAATCCGGTGGAACGGATGTCCTCCTCTAATTCCGCCAGATCTGCATTGGCAAATTTCTCCAAGGTGTCATATTTTTTAAACAATGTTTCTGTCACAATATTTACCCTGGCATCGGTACACTGCGCACTTAAGATTACTGCTATCAGAAGCTGCCAAGGTGTCTCGTGATTCAGATAACAGATGTATTCGGTACCATAAGTTTCATCTAATCTTTTTAATATTTCTGCCGTCCTTTTTGTCACTTTGTCTCTCCCTCCCACTGAATTATCGTAACTTCCGCCTGATTCGTCAGCGGATTTCTGTTTTCATAATCAAATTTCAGATAGTATGGTTCGCATTTTCTGCCAAATGCATCTTCTTCGAAGCTATAGTCAAAGCACTCGATATGTGCAAGGCTTCCCTTCGGGCAATATGCTCTTGTCACATCTTTCCACTGCGCATAATCCTTTGCCCATTTCGGACGGCTCTTGGCATTTTCCCTGCTGTAAATATCATAAGTTGCCGCCTGATAGAACACTTCCATGTCAGCCACCCCAAGGCTTTCTACATATTCCAAGAAAATCTCGCTTCGCCGCATTCTGGTATGGCTCATGGCAAGGTAGCCATGTTCCTCATAGAAATGTCCCAGATTTTCAAACATATGATAAGCACTTTCGTGTATCGTCTCTAGCAGCCGGATGCTCACCGGAAACTGTGTGCTGTTATAATATACCTCAAGCATTTCTTCCGCCAGCTTTATGTTACAGATATCTTCATAGGAAAGCCACTTCGTCCGAAGCACCTCATAAGGTGGTTTTGCCCGATATACTGCCTCATACTCTTTTGCATGTTCATACATATAAGAGCCTTTTAAAACCTTTAAGAAACCAAGCTGCAGCTGCTCCGGTTTCCATTCATAAATATCATCAAAGGAATGGGTAAATGTTTCATAATCTTCAAAAGGCAGTCCTGCGATTAAATCCAGATGCTGATGAATGTTTCCTGCCTTCTGGACTTTTTTCATCATCTGGTGCACATCTTTTAAATCCATATGGCGGTGGATTTCCCGGATTGTTTCATCATGGGTGGACTGTACCCCGATTTCCAACTGTATCAGGCCCGGACGCATCTTTGCAATTAAGTCTGCTTCCTCATCCGTCAGCAAATCCGCTGCAATTTCAAAATGAAAATTCGTGATTCCATTATCATGTCCTAAAATATACTGCCAGATTGCCATGGCATGCTTTTTGTCACAATTAAAAGTACGGTCAACAAATTTAACCTGTTTTACCTTCTGGTCTAAGAAAAACTGTAACTCTCTTTTTACGATTTCCACATCCCGGAACCGAAGTATCTTCTCTACCGAGGACAGGCAATAGCTGCAACGGAACGGACAGCCCCTGCTGGATTCATAATAAATAATCCGGTGGGAAAAATCCTCCGACAAATCATAGCAGAAGGGAATCGTATTCATATCAAGAATTTCCTGTGACTCATGAATCTGCACATTTCCAGCTCCATCAAAAAGGGCTATGCCCTTCATCTCCTCCAAACTGCCTTCTCCCTTCACATAATACCTGCAAAGCTCCGAGAAAGTTTTCTCCCCTTCGCCGATTATGACACCGGTAATAAACGGATGCTCTTTTAAGAACGCCTCCACTTCATAGGAAACCTCCGGGCCTCCTACCCAGATTGGAACCTTGGGACAAAGTTTATGAAATTCCTCTGCCACTTCTAAAATAATGGAAATGTTCCAGATATAGCAGGAAAAGCAGATTACATCTGGCTTTTTCAGATAAATCTCCCTTAAAATATATTCTGTCCGGTTATTAATGGTATATTCTGCCAGTACTATATTTTCTTTTAATTCTCTGGCATATGCCCGCAGGCTGTAAACCGCAAGATTCGAATGAATATACTTTGCATTTACTGCCGTGAGTAATATTTTCTTCATGATTTCTTCCTCTTTTATTTCTATTCTGGGAAATTCATATTGGCAACATATCGTTCCTCAAAGTCCGCCTGTTCTGCAAGATTGATTGATTCACATTTTTTTATCATTTCTTCCGTGCGGCTCCTGTTTTCTTCCGAACTTCCATAGGCGATACAGCCCTGCAGAGATGTATTTCCGACTGCTTTTGTACACTTCTCTAATTCCGCCGGAAGCAGTCCAATGCCTGCTGCTATATGCACATCCAGATATACCCCAAAGCCTCCTGCCAAATATACTTTTTTTATCTCTCCCATGGAAATGCCGGCATGCTCTAACAGTAATTCGATTCCGCTGTGAATTGCCGCTTTAGCAAGCTGCACCTCTCTGATATCCTGCTGGGTAAAAGTAATCTGTTTTCCATCCTTCATCCGTGCCAGAGGGAAGCCTTCTTCCCTGTATTTTTCCTTCATCTGGCCGGATGCATCTATGATATGATTTTCATAAAGTCCTGCTACCAGCTCTAACACGCCGGTTCCACAGATTCCCGTTGCCGGTGTGTTTCCAATCGTTCCAATAATTGTCCGCTCTCCAATGACACGCACCTTGCTGATTGCTCCAGTCACACTGGCAACACCGCATGAAATATTTCCACCTTCTAATGCCGGTCCTGCCGGTGCAGAGGTGGCAATCATCTTATCCTCTAATGCCAGCACCATTTCTCCATTGGTTCCCAAATCCAGAAGCAGGGAAGGTCTTTCTTCTTCATCCATCCCGCACGCCAGCATGCCAGCTGCAATATCTGCACCCACAAATGCTGAAATTCCAGGCAGTAACGTCACCGGTATGTTCGAAAGGCTGTCCTTTCGTTCTGCAAGACTGACCGGAGTAAATGGTGCCTTACCAAGTCCCTCACAGGAATCTCCCATATAAAGATGTTCCATGGTGGTATTTCCTGCAATATAAATATGCTCAATTACAATGTCTTTCTGTTTCTTCTGTATATCTTCTAACAGGTTTAAAATATCCTGCCGGATTAATGTCTTTAATTTTTCACCCGTTCCCGCTACAGATGCCTTAATTCTGCTTAATACATCCTGTCCAAATATACGCTGGCTGTTGCCGCAGCCTGCTGTGGCAAGCACCGCTCCCGTCTCCTTCTCTGCCAGTGCCGCTGCTATGGTAGTAGTCCCGATATCTACTGCAAGGAAAGTTTTTCTCGTTTGTCGTTTTGCCTCCCGTGCTCTGCCTTCTGTTATATTTATTTTTTCTACTCCTGCAATCCGGGTTAATTCTTCTCTTCCCTCTCCCCAGCCAAAGGCAGAAATTATAATATCTTCTTCCGGTTTCGGATAGAGTTTACAGGAATTCACCCATGCACCATCTATCTCTACTTTACATTTCCCACAGGTGCCGTTTCCACCACATGCCATAGGAACCTTATAATCTTTCCGAAGCAGTGCCTGTGCGATGCTTTCTCCCGGCTGCATAATAATGTCCTGATGTAGTTGTCCAATTCGAAGTTTCAGCATTGTGGTCACTGCCTCCTTTCTTTGTGGCTATTATACCCCCCGGCATTACTACTTAACAAGGGGAAAATACAAATACCGCCGGAAGCTGCGCTCCCAAACGCAGCTGCCGGCGGTATTTTCACGCCCTTATATTTATAATATAAACCTTATTATTACATCTACTCCGCCAATCAGAAGAAGAATTCCTCCAATCAGATATACCTTTGTCTTCTGTTCATAGCCGAAATGATATCCAACATAAGCACCACCGACTACACAGACAACAGTAAGTATGATTCCAACCAGTATTAATGACAGTAGGCTTGTTCCCAGAAAGCCAAATGCCGCACCGGTCAGGAATGTATAAAATGATGTTACAGCACAAATCCGTACGAATTTATGTACGCCAAGGTTCTCTTCCCGGCGTTCATCAATCCGGTCATTCTTCCAGGCTTTAATCAAAAGCCGGATTCCCAGACACAGGAATACTGCCACTGAAATCACTTCACCTAATATAACCTGTGATTCTTTAATATCATATTTACACAGGAGGTCGGCTCCAAGATTTCCAAGATATAAAACAATTACCTGCCATACGGATACCAGTAATGTCACCAGCACAAGCTGTTTGGTACGAATCTTAGCTAACATTGCTCCCTGACATTCTACTGAAGCAAATACATCCATGGAAAGTCCGCATACAATTATTAATGTTTCTATCCAGTTCATCTTCCGTCCTCCTTTCTCTTAAAATTATTATACTTAATCCTCTGCCTTAATGGAAGCAGTTTCCCAAATAAATTTTACATTTCCTTTGACACCATCTGCTGTTCTGGTAAATGTGTTATATTCATTTCCGGCATCCAGTACTGCATCTACTTTATCCAAGAGTTCTTTCAAATCTCCGTTGTAAGCATCCGCAAGTTTCTCAATTGCCTGCTCATCAAACTGTGCCATTCCATCAGCAAGTGTCTCAGAGCCATCCTCTAACTGGTCTACACCATTTATCAGAAGGTCTGTTGCACTCTTCAAAGAAGTCATTCCTGCATTCAGTTTGTCATTATTTGCAACTAAGGTATTTGCTCCGTCTGCCAGCTGTTTTGCACCATTGGTCAAATCTGTAATTCCCTGTGAAAGTGCGCCATTTACAGAGCTGTCTAATGTATTAACACCTGCTACAATTCCATCGTCACCATTCAGGCCTGCATCTAAGGATGCTGCTCCAGCCTTTAAGGTTGCAAGCTGTGAATCATCAAACTGTGCAAGTCCTGCCTGTACCTGAGTCAGTGCCTGTGCACCACCTGTAGTTCCAAGCTTGGTTGCAACTGCTGAAATATTCTGTAACTGGGCTGCATAAGCTGTGCTTAAGCTATTGAAATCAACCGCACTGCCTGCCTGGGTAGTTACTGCTAAAAGCGTTGCATTGGTTGTATCATCCAGCATATAAATATTAGCATCTGCATTAACCGCCTGTAATCCGCCACCGGTTGCTGCTACTACCTGTGAATAGGCACCGTTTAATGTAGTTCCCGGGGTCTGTAACTGCTGTAATACTGCAAGGTAATTTACTGCTGCACTGGTATAATCAGTCAATGCGGAAGCAAATGCTGCCTGTGCGTCCGCTGAAGATGCATAAGCGTCCATTCCTGCAAGACTGCCATTTACAGTAGATTTCAAGGTTCCGATTCCATCTACCAGCTGGGCAACTCCACCATTAATCTGTGTTGCACCGGCTCCTGCCTGCTGCACACCAGTCTTTAATGCAGATACACCACTTGTCAGTGCCGGAGCACTTTCTGCAAGCTTTGCAATGCCGGAGTTTAAGGTATTTGCACCATCTGCTACTGCAGATGCACCAGAAGTATAATCTTTCACACCAGACTGTGCTGTTCCAACACCAGCTTTAAATTCTCCAAGACTGCTCTGTAATGTTTTCAGTCCATCGGATAACTCGCTGCTGCCATCTACCAACTGGTCAGATGCATCAGTCATCTCATCTATTGTATCGGATAATACAGATAAGTCGATATCTCCATTTACATTCATTTCAGAAAGAAGGTTGCTGGATGCCATGGATACTGTCATATCCAGCGAGAAATCTTCTACATCTGCAGTTACTTCTACATAATCCGGGAACTGGACATCATCACCAAGGTCAGCATCATCAATACCAAGGCTTTCTTTTAAACCTGGCATTGTGATTCCTACCACAATATTGTTTTTTCCATCAGAAATTACTTTTCCATTGGTAACTTCTACATTCGTGAAGTTATCATTTAATACCATTCCGGTTACAACAGAGAACGGAACATAGACATCTGTGGATTTGCCATCGATAGTCTTTGTTGTCTTCTCATTATTGGTAAATTCAAAACGCATGGTAACTTTTCCGCTCTTTCCGGCTAAATCCTTTGGAGCAATTTCTTTTCCATCCAGATAGTAAGTAATTTTCTGGGTAATCGGAGCTTCTTTATCCGTAGTACCCTGATAGAAGATATCATTTCCCTGTGCATCCCAGGTTACTTTATCTCCATCCTGTTTGAAGGTCTCATCGCCTTTTACATTCTTGATATCCTTTAAATCAGATGCATCCTCCAAAGTATCTGCATTTTCTTTATTCTTTAACCAGTCGCTTACGATGGTTTTATTTACGGTACCGTCTGCATCTGCAATCATATATACTGTTTCATCTTTTCCGGTTTCTTCTGTTTCCTTATCGGAATTCAGAAGATTTCCCAGCTGGTCTTTTAATTCAGACTTGGTTTCTTCTGCGTCTGCATCTTCTGTGTCTGTTTCCTCTGTAGAAGTTTCTTTTTCCGTAGCCTCTTCTGATACACTTTCGGTAGATGGCTTTGCTGCATTTACCTGCCATACGCCATAACTGGTTCCAAGCATTGCCACCATCAGCACGCCTGCGATTACACGAATCGCATATTTATTTTTGAATTTATTCTTTAATTCTGAAAATTTCATTGTTATGTCCTCCTTCTTAATCTATACCGTTTTGTTCTTGTTGCGGAAACCAGCACTGGTTACGCAGATTACTTTATCAAATATCATAAACAATGAAGGTAGTACAAAGATTACAACCAACATACTAATCAGTGCACCTCTTGCCATCAATGTACATAAGGAACTAATCATATCGATATCAGAATAAAGTCCTACACCAAAGGTTGCTGCGAAGAAACTTAATGCGGATACGATAATGGACTGGATGGAGCTCTGCAGGGCACTTGTAATTGCTTCCTTCTTCTCGGCTCCCTTATATCTTGCTTTCTTATATTTATTGGTCATCAGGATTGCATAGTCAACCGTTGCACCCAGCTGAATGGTTCCGATTACGATGGATGCGATAAACGGAAGCTGTGTACCGGTGTATGCCGGAATACCCATGTTGATAAAGATTGCAAAGTAAATTGCAGCTACCAGGATAATCGGCAGTGATATAGATTTAAATACAACTGCGATGATTACGAAAATTGCTCCGATAGATACTGCACTTACGACTTTGAAGTCATGGTCTGTCGTGGTAATCAGATCCTGCGTACATGGTGCTTCACCAATTAACATGCCATTTTCATCATAGTTCTTAATAATGCCGCTGATGGCATCACACTGTGCATTTACTTCATCTGATGCTACTTTATACTCGGAAGTAATCAGCAGCAGTTCATAATTTTCATTTTCCAGCTCGCCACGGATAGAATCCGGGATGACATCTCTTGGAATTGCCGGTCCGACGATTGCATCCAGACCAAGTGTTGCCTTTACACCATCCACATCATCGATTTCATCAATCATCTTCGATATGGTCTTTGGCTCTAAGCTGCTGTCTACTAAAACAATGTGGGTAGCACCCATATCAAAATTTTCTTCCAGCTTGTTATTTGCTGCAATACTTTCCAGTGAATCCGGCAATGTACCGGCCAGATCATAATATACGTTCGTATTGTTATAACCCCAGATTGCAGGTCCTAAGATTACCAGGAATAAAATAATGAATATGTAATAATGGCTGGTAATCCAGTTTGCAATATTTCCAAGGTCCGGCAGAATAACACGGTGTTTGGTTTTCTCAATTGCCTTGTCAAACACCAGAATCAGGGATGGAAGGATGGTTACGCAGGCGATTACACCGAAGATAACACCCTTAGCCATTACCACACCAAGGTCAAGTCCCAAGGTAAAGCTCATGAAGCATAATGCAATAAATCCGGCTACTGTAGTAATGGAACTTCCGACTACAGAAGTAATGGTATTTGAAATTGCATGTGCCATGGCACGATTCTTATCTCCCGGAAACCGTTCCTGATTCTCCTGATAACTGTGCCACAGAAAAATGGAGTAGTCCATGGTAACACCAAGCTGTAAGACTGCCGCCAACGCCTGCGTTACATAGGAAATTTCCCCTTTTATTACGTTACTTCCCAGATTATATACAATTGCCATACCGATACTTAATAAGAAAAACAGTGGAATAATTGCGGAATCCATGGTCAGGGAAAGTACCAGAACAGATAACAGTACTGCAATCAATACATAAAACGGAACCTCTTTGTTGGTCAGATCCTTAATGTCTGTTACAACTGCTGACATACCACTTAAGTAACACTGTTTTGTTGTAATTCCTCGAATCTCTTCAATGGCATCCATTGTCTCATCTGCTGACATGGAAGTATCAAACAAAATCGCCATCAGCGTACTGTCCGATTCATCATTGTTGAATATGTCATAAATCTCATCCGGCAAAACATCCATTGGTACGGATAAGTCTGCCAGTGAATCATACCAGATAACAGATTTTACATGGTCTACATCTGCAATCTGTTCCCGAAGGGTGGAGATATCTTTATCTTCCATACCTTCAATGACACATAGGGAAAATGCTCCTGTACCGAACTCATCTACCAGAATATCCTGTCCTTTCATGGACTCTAATTCACCTGGCAGATAGGAAAGGATATCATAGTTAACCCTTGTGTTAAAGTAACCAAATGCTGCTGGAATCAGTAAAGCAAAACTGATAATGAGTATCAGGACTCTGTGCTTTACGACGCCCTTTCCAAATTTAATCATCTCTTTACCATCTCTTTCTTTTTCATGTTTTTCTAGGTAAGAGTATAAAAAAAAAGACTGCATTCGAACATATGCAATCTTTTTTGGCTGTATCAATCCAATATACAAATTGTAGAATCTGTAACAGTTGCTATACATATCTGCCAATTTGTATATTAATTATCGCCTATAATATCTGCGATAGAATTGCGAATCATATAATTATAAATATCCGACATCTCTTTTGCAGGCATAGACATTCCACTTTTTATCCAGGTAATTACCAGAAAACATAAGGACTGGGCATGATACCGGGCAATCCGCTCTTTTGTAAGCCATGGCGATGGAATCTTCTTATCCAGATTCTTCTCTTCCAATACTTCTATCAGTGTTCCCGTAATGCATTCCTTTACAATATCTTCAAAAGAGTTCTGTCCCTCTAAGCGGCTTGCTTTGGTATAGAAATCTTTTTCTTTTTCAATACCCGCAAATATAATAATCAACGCCTGATCAATCATTCCATTCTGAATCAACGGCTTTACCGGTTCTAATAATTCAGTCCGGATAATCCACTCTAACAGTTCATACTTATCCTGAAAATGATTGTAAAAGGTCGGGCGGATAACTCCCGCTTTATCGGTTATCTCTTTGATTGTAATCTTTTCTATAGGTTGCTTGATTGTCAGCTCTTTTAGGCTCTCCGCAAGCAGTGTATCGATTGCGTTCCTTCCCTGATTTGTCATAACTTCCTCTCATCTTCTTATCAAACAGCCGTCTAAACGACCAGTCGCACTATGGTGATACTTCTTGCTTCCTTATTATTCTTAAGGTCTATGATTTCTCCTGTATCACAGACTTTTACAATCGGGCGAAGCACAAATCCCTGATAATTATGCTTTACTACTGCCATTCTGCCATCAGAAAGTTCCACTTCACAGCCCGCCGGATAGACAGCTACCCAGCGTAAAAATACTTCCACCAGCTTCGGATCAAACTCCGAACCGTTCATTGCCATTATATATTCAATGACATCTGCCGGCGGCATCGGATCACGGTATGGCCGTTTTGAAATCATGGCATCATACACATCTGCCAGCTTGATAATTCTTCCATAAATACTGATTTCATCACCAGATTTTCGCATCGGATAACCTTCGCCATTATAGCATTCATGATGTTCTAATACACCAAGATATACTTCCGGTGCGAAATCAAAATTATCCCTCAGGAACTCATATCCTAACTTCGGATGCTGTAATACGATTCTTCTTTCTTCCTCGGTCAGTGCACGACGTGCATTTAATATATCTATCTCTAAGAATTTCTTTCCGATATCATGAAGTAATGCAGCCGTAGTAAGAATGCGGAGCTCATACTCATCCATTCCATAATGTGCTCCGATTACTGCAGATAAAATTCCCACATTTACAGAATGAAAATAAGTATAATCATCATAATTCTTAAGACTCATCATGTTATACATTACTTCTTCATTTTCCAGAAGACTGTCCACCACCTGCATGACAGCTTCCCGAATCTGCCATTCCTGTTCGCTGACATCTTCCTCTTCCATACGGTCAATAAACAGATGATGTACTATTTCCAGGCTCTTTGAGTGAATAGACGGCTTAATTACTTCGGCAATCTCTATTTCTTCGGAAAACTTATCATCAATATAAAGACCCGGATAACCCATCTTATCCAGATTCTCTATCTGCTCCTGATTTAAAATCTGATGTCTGCCTAAAAGCATGACTCCCTGACCGTCTAATATGTCCTGAGCCAGTACCATTCCGGCCTCCACCTTTTTTATTGGTAGATAACGCATCTAAATTGCTCCTCTTTGTCTTTTGTTACCCCACACGCCTATTCTATAACATTTTATCTGCGATTACAACTTTTTTACTCATCAAATTCTACCGTCACAAAAAAGCCCTTCGGTGTTTCCTTTACATCCACTACCGTCCCTTCGGTAGACTTCAGGCGTTCCCGGAAGGTATAATTTGCTGACATTGCAAATGCATTTCCAAGTGTATAGTAATAGGAAGTCGGCAGCTTACTCTCTGTCACCGGTAACACATCTCCTACTTCCAGTAACCCGGTTCTCTCCATTTTAAACTCCATCTGCCGCATTGATAATACGCCTCCTGATTATGCTTCTAAATTATTCATTTTCTTCTGAATCTTCTTCTACTGCTTCTACATCAATGGCTTCTGCCGCCTGTTTTGCCGCTTTGACAGCACCTGCCACACGATATACTACAAACAAATCACTCAGTCCATCATAAATCAGTGCAATTCCTACGATTACCATAGCAATCTGTACCATCTCGATGGCTTTCCAGATTAATAATATTCCGAATGCAAAATTAAGAATTGTAATCAAAAGCAGGATTCCCCATGCTGTGTCACCATTCTGCTTTGCTTCGATGGTCATCCGTAAGTCTTCCAGACCATGCATCAGCAATACAACTCCGATTACTACCGGGAATATCTTTGCAAAGTTCAATGGCTGTACCAGAATCCATACACCCAAAATAACCAGTGCAATTCCGGTTGCCAGTCCCAGCCTGCTTTCCAGTTTATTTCTCATATAAGAAATAATATGTCCGATTCCCATCACGCATAAAATAGCTGCCAAAATATAGCAGAGTACCTTTGTTACCTGCGTAGGCCATATCATAAGAATAACTCCCAGTGCCACACAAAGAATAGCGGATAATATAACATCTGCTTTGATTCTCTTTAATGTTTCCTTCATAATAAATACGCTCCTTCCACTTGTTTTTTTATTTAATTTCTTTCCTTTATTTTGCAGTAATATCTGCATAGGCTGCTCCGGTTACTGCTGCTAAGTCTGCCGGAGATAACGCCATGGATGTGCCGATTCTTCCGCCACTGATATAGATTTTATCAAACTGTTCCATACTTTTATCTAAAATGGTCGGAAACTGTTTCTTCATTCCAAGGGGACTGCAGCCACCTCTTACATAACCGGTAATCTTTGTAATATCTTTTACATGAATCATTTCTACGGATTTCTCACCGGCCGCCCTTGCTGCCGCCTTTAGATCCACCTCTTCTGCAATCTGTACCACAAAGACATAATATGCCTTGCTTTTTCCCTGCATGACCAGTGTCTTATAAGTCTGTTCCACCGGTGCTCCGGTCAGTTCTGCCGTATGCAGTCCGTCAATAAATTCATCACATTCGTAATTTAAGATTTCATATGCCACTTTATGCCGGTCTAAAATCCGCATGGCATTGGTCTTTACTTCTTTCCCCATGGTTTTATGCTCCTTTTGGGTTCTTTACTTTTTTTGAAAGTCTCTGTTTTAACCTGAGCTGATTTGCATGTTACTCATCCGTTCCATTCACATAGGTTTCTAAAAAAGAATGTTTTACCCCATCTTTCTTATAAGCAATAATGGTACTTAAATTTACATTTTCCACACTACGGAAGATATTATTTTCCACATATGGATTTACTTCCTTTAATCTGGCAATCAGCTGTTTGATTTCCATCCGCTTTGACACGGTACGTCCATCCGGGTCACAGGTGGTACAGGTATCGGTAAAATGGCAGGCACACTGGATAAAATGTAAATCATTATAATCTCTCCAGTGCTTGATATCATCCTCCCGGATTAAATACATCGGCCGAATCAGTTCCATTCCTTCAAAATTCGTGCTGTGAAGCTTCGGCATCATGGTCTGTACCTGTGCACCATAGAGCATTCCCATTAAAATAGTCTCAATGACATCATCATAATGATGTCCCAGCGCAATCTTGTTACAGCCTAATTCCTTTGCCTTACTATATAAATAACCACGGCGCATTCTTGCACACAGATAGCACGGAGAATTCTCAATCTCATATACCGCATCAAAAATCTGTGTTTCAAATACCGTAATCGGAATCTGCATCAGTTCTGCATTCCGTTCAATCACTTTACGGTTCATCTCACTGTATCCCGGATCCATCACTAAGAATACCAGTTCAAACTGGAATTTATTATGCCGCTGCAATTCCTGAAAGAGTTTTGCCATCAGCATGGAGTCCTTACCACCGGAAATACATACTGCCACTTTGTCTCCCGGTTGCAACAGCTCATATTCATTGATTGCTTTCGCAAATTTACTAAAGATTGCTTTATGAAATTTCTTGCGGATGCTCTTCTCGATTTCCTGACAGCGTTCCTCTTTCTCTGATGTTTTCTTCTGGAAACTATCCATCAGATATGCGCCATAACCGCCCTCTAAGCTGACTGCATCAAAACCTTCTTCCCTTAGTCTTTCCGCTACTCCGATACTGTTGATTCCTTTGGCACAAAATAGTATCAGACGCTTGGCCGCCGATAGTTCCTCTTTTCTCAAAAAAATCTCCTGCTCCGGCAGATTGACTGCTCCCTTGATACTTCCATAGCGGAAGGCATCCTCATTTCTGATATCGATTAACTGGTATTCCCCAGCCTTATATTCTTTTAATTGTGCCAGATTAATCTCAGTATCTGCCATGCTTCCGCTCCTTACTTTCAATTTTCTCTTATTTTATACTAGGCGTTTTCTTTTATCAATACCTTCTGTTTCCATTTTCCGCTCCGCCACCGTAAAATCATTCCCACTGCCCGGACACATTCATCCATTGCCATACCGATATATGCTCCACAAACCAGCAATCCTAGATGAATTCCGAAGAAATAAGATCCCCCCACCGCACACAGGTACATGAATATCGCAGCAATCACTGTAGTAAATACCGCATCACCGCTGGTCTTTAAAGCATTTCCGTATACCAGATTAGTCACCCGTCCAATTTCAAGGACAATATCAATTGCCAGAAGCTTTCCAACCAGAGATACCATCTGTGGATCATCCGTAAACATCCGTATCAGCCAATGGGACGATAAAGCAAAAATGCTCTCCAGTATCGTCGCAACAATTACACCCACAACTGCTGCTTTTCTGGTTCCTTTATCACAGGCTTCATAATCCTGTGCACCTATCCGCCAGCCGACCATAATTGCATTTGCCTGGGCTAACGCTGCACCTACGCAGTAAGAAAAATTTGTAATCTGTATGGCATAGGAACGGGCTGTTACGTTCATTCCATTGGCATCCATCTGATTTAAGAAACGGATAATCAAAGTCATTGCCACATTATATAGTGCTGTTTCCATGGCAGAAGGCAGTCCGATCTTGACAATCTGTCCGAATACCACACGGTTCTTAAGCCTCTCCTTCTTCTCCTTCGCATGAATATAATAATGTCCGAAGCAGATTACCAGGCCAAGATTCAATACCCTTGAAATTACTGTTGCTGCAGCAACTCCTGCTACTCCATAGTGGAACCCAAAAAGGAATACTGCATTTAAGATAAAATTTAAAATGTTGGCAGATACCGTTGCCACAAGAGGCTGTCTGGTATATCCAAACGCTCTTAAGTAGCTGGAGAAAATCGGAATCAGTGCGTTTAAAATGCATCCGCCTCCCACAATCCTAAGATATGTTTTTGCATACTCCATCAGAGAATCTGCCACACCAACCGCTGATAATATCATTCCTGACTGGAAGAACAAAAATACCGCAAGAATTGCTCCTACAATAGCGTTAAATAACATGCCAAGCTGTCTTGCCTGATATGCAATCCCCTCTCTTCCGGCACCGATATACTGCGTCATAACCGCAATCATTCCGGCTGAAATAACAGAAAACATAATGATAAAAATACCTATATAGGTATTGGCTGTTCCAACAGCACCGACTGCTGCATCTCCCACAGATGAAAGCATCAGTGTATCCACCATGCCGGAAAGCATATAACATAATGTTTCCAGGCAGATTGGTACAAACAATTGTCCAAGAGTTTTCTTTTGTTCCACGTTTTATCCTCTTTCTTTTCTTTCGATAATTCTTTACATTTTATAATTTATCTTTTTGAATGGCGTCTGTGTAGTCTGCCAAGACGGGATGCGGTATCAGGGTGTAAGTAGTATCTGGAATTTGTTTTTTCGTTGTCTCTGTTCCGGCAACCGGTGCAAAGTCACATCCCTGTTCCTATGCACCTCGCTGGTACATCCCTGTACCAGCGTTGCCAGATAAAGAACAAATTCCAGATACTACTAACAGCCCCGATAAGCATCCCTGCTTTGGCAGACTACACAAACGTTTATCTAAATAGCAAATACTAAATAGCAAGTTGCAAATAATAATAAAATCAATAGCTATGCGCAATTACAAGAAAATCCTGCGGACGCAAATGTAACAAACTTACATTTATTTTTGGTCTGCAGGATTTTATTTTACTGCGCTATCTGACTTTTATGCTGCCGGCTGTTCAGACTGTTTATCATGCATTACCAGCTTCAGCAGAATCGGGGTAATCAATGTTGTCACGATTACTACCAGTACGATTGGTGCGAAGAATCTATCATCTAACATGCCGCACTGATATCCCTTCTGGGCAACAATTAACGCAACCTCACCACGGGAAATCATTCCGACACCAATCTGTAATGCTTCTTTATTTGTATAGCGGCAGAACTTTGCGCCCAGTCCGCATCCAATCACCTTGGTCAGTAAAGCAATCCCTAAAAGGATAATGGTAAATCCTACCATAGAACCTGTCATTCCGTCTAAGGATGTCTTAATACCGATACTTGCGAAGAATACCGGTGAGAAGAATAAGTAAGACGGGAAATTGATTCTGTCTTTTACATATTCACCGTTCTTCATGCTGCAAAGCATCAGTCCTGCGAAATATGCACCTGTAATATCTGCAATGCCGAAGAATTTTTCTGATATATAGGATAATAAGAAGCAGAATGCCAGTGCAAATACAGTAACACGTCTTTTCTGACCTTCGCTTTCAATTAATGGTTTGCATTTTGATACCAGGAAGAATAAGATTCCGATTACAATAAAGTAAAGAACGATCTTAACCATAACAGTAACCGGATTTACGCTGGTATCCTTTAAGCTCGTTACAATGGTAAGTACAATAATTCCAAGAATATCGTCAATAACAGCTGCGCCAAGAATGGTTGTTCCGACTCTTCCCTTTAAACGTCCCAGTTCACGCAATGTTTCTACTGTAATACTCACAGATGTTGCTGTCAGCACAACTCCGATAAAGACAGATTTCAATACCTCCTGATAATCTGTAAAATCTGTATGGAAATATAATGCATACCCTAAAAATCCACCAATCAGAGGAACAATAACTCCGATTAAAGCAACGATAAAGGATGCCAATGCATTTGCCTTGATTTCTTTCAGATCAGTCTCCAGTCCTGCGGAGAACATCAGGAAAATAACTCCGATTTCAGCTGTGATTTCAAGGTATACTCCGTTGGTTCCATCCAGTGTGATAAGTTTTAATACAGATGGTCCTAAAATAATACCGGCTGCCAGTGCTCCTACTACTGCCGGCATATGCACTTTTCGTGAGAAAAGTCCTAATACTTTTGTTGAAATTAAAATAATTGCTAAAAAAAGCAGAAATTCATAAGATTCCATAATATGACCTCTTTCCTTCCTTCTCTTGTTTTTTCTTTTTACATTCTCCTAAACCCGGAACTATGTTAACTCTTTTTGCTGGTAATAGCAATACATTTTTTCTTTTTTTGTTACTTAATATTTATATATTTTCCAGGATTTTTTGTTACTTTTTCACAATTAAAAATCAGCCACTCTTTTTAGCATGAAAAAACAGCCCTTCCGGACTGTTTTTTCGAGGAGTTTAGTTATGAAAATGTTTCATCTATTAAAAGGAAATTATTGCCACTTTTTCAAACGAAAGGAAATCTGTTTTTTATTTTTGTGTCCCTTCATTTGATAAATTCATTATATCCATGAAATGTGTCTAAAGTGTGTCAGCTTTCGAAAAGGATTCTAAAAAAATCTAAAAAAATATTCCCATTTAATTTATATTTTATTTAGAATTAAGTAATATTTCGCACAAACGCAGCTTTTCTAATGTTGCAGCGCTGTTTTCAAATATTACCCTGCCTTTTCTGTCTCCGGTATACAATAATTCCTTTTCCATAAGCCGCCGTCTGGTCTCCCGTGCCACACCAGCTCCTCCATCAAAAAATTCCACCGTATTTCCCATCACTTCTGCTATTGCATCCTTTACAAAAGGATAATGGGTACATCCCAAAACGATTGCATCCACCGTTCCCTCACAATATGGTTTCAACAGCCTGTATAAAAATGCCTTTAATCCTGCACTGTTTAATTCTCCACGCTCAACAAATTCCACAATTCCGGGACATGCCAGTGGATAAATCTCCGCATCCTTTTCATACCGTGCCATAAGCCGTTGAAATTTTTCTTCCCGGATTGTCATTGGCGTTGCCATAACAAGTACCCGTGGATGCTCCATAAACTGTACTGCAGGCTTTAATGCAGGTTCAATTCCAACCACCGGTACATCCGGATATTCTTTTCTCAAAATCGAGACATCTGCACTGGTTGCTGTATTACAGGCAATCACTACTGCTTTTGCTCCTTCTGATAACAGGTGTCTCACATGACATTCCGTCAGTTTCCGCACCTCTTCTAAGCTCTTTCCACCATACGGTGCATTTTTAGAATCTCCAAAAAATATATAATTTTCATTTGGCATCAGGCGTACCAGTTCACGTAATACACTTATTCCACCTACACCTGAATCAAATACTGCAATTGGTCTTTCGGTCTGTTTCATGATAGCCCCCTGTTTTCGCATACAAATAGGTTCTCTTCTTTCGTAAAAAACTGCTGAAAACAGTTTTTCCGTTTTCAGCAGCAATTCTTAGTTTTCCCTCGGGCATCTACGCACTCTCTTAATATTGCAGTCCTGCACATCACACGGAGCACAGTCTACCAGTCCTTTTAAGAAGCAGAACGCCTGCCGGCTCTCCTTCTTAGCCGTGTCTTCTTCCCGCGGACACCTAGACACATGCTTTACATTGCAATCCTGAATCTGTCCCGAACTGCAGTCCACAAGCCCTTTCAGGTAACAGAATTTGTTTTCCATTTTTCCCCTATCTACTCCTCATCACCCCAACATTATGTTTCTAATGTCATCTTTATTCTATCATCTTGGGATGGAATGTGCAAGCCATAACAGACCTGTGTTTTAAATATCCCTTTCATTTCTTGCAAAGAGACCCTTCTTGTGCTACCTTTGATATAGTATTTTGAAAGCAGGTGCTGTTATGATAGAACGTAAAGATTTATTTTCCATTCCTTTTTATAATAAAACACAGTATACCGGAAGCCATCTAGGCATGCGCTACCGCATCGAGAAGCATGTAGAAGATGACTCCACCACTCTGCTTGCCACCTGGTGGCCGGGTCCTTATTGCTTTACCGCTACGCCGGATGAACAAAAAAAGACCAACACCTTCGAATATTCTAACGAAGGTATTGGTCAGGCATGCAACTGGCTCAATCAGGTCTATACAGAAAATGCAGACCTCTTTAAAACTGTTCCTATTTAAAATTTACATCTGATGACGCACAATCTTGTACTCATCATATAACTGATAATACGGGCAGGAATTCGTGTTGCCGGTAAGAAATCTTACCATATCATCTTCATCCAGATCCATATCACAGACATAATATTCGTAATCTTCATCATATACAAAATTTACACAGGTATCACAACTTCCCTGTTCTGCCATAAAATCAACTCTCCTATCTGATGACTTTCTTTGCATTCCGGTTGCAGATCATGTCCAGCATATTTTCATCCGGTTCAAAGATAATGTCTCCAAGTCCGCTTCCGTTCTTATAAATCACTTCATAGGTCTTCGCTCCCGGCTGCTTTGAAGAACAATCCTTTACACTCAACTGGTTGTTGTTATGATAATTATACAATTCATGTGCAGTTGACGGTGCAATCAGCACAACCTCTTCCATCTCAATCTTTGCAATATTTTTTCTCTTTCTCTTTGCCTTGATACGTGCAAAGCTAAGTCTTCCTTCAATATAGGTATATTCCCATTCAATCTGTGATGCAATTTTAAGAAGATACCAGAAAACTGCAAAGATAATTGCAGGAACCAGTAAAATTCCCGGATACACAATAATGGAAACCAGTACACAGAAAATTGCCAACGCAATACAAAGATACCTTAAGATTACATTTACAACAGACACCTTCTTATCTACCAGAACTGTGTTTTCAAAAATACTCATACTTCAAACCTCTCAATTTTTCTTTTTGCACCTGCTTCTCATGCAGATTCTTTTTCATTATATCTCTTTTTCTGCGATTAATCCAGTAGATTATGTTTAAAATTAAGAGGGTCAGGGATACTTCCCTGATTCATTTTCCAACTTGAGCTGCGGGCGATAAGGGAAAAATGGGCCATTTGTCATGATAATGGCAGTGCTTGCTTCTTTTGAGGTGCAGCCTGCGAAGCAGGGTGTGCGTGTTCCGATTGCTTAGGCAATCATGGCGGAACGCATAACAATACATAATATTTTTGATTTTTTGTAACGAATCTAATAAACCATTCTCTTATCTATATAAGGGGGGATATTATGCATTACATTGAAGTGAAAAATGTATCACAAATTTATTCAGTTGGGAACGAACCTGTCAATGCACTTACTAATATTTCTTTTGCTATTGAAAAAGGTGAGTTTATAGCTGTGACTGGCCCATCAGGGTGTGGAAAATCGACATTGCTACATATGATTGGTGGATTAAGTAAACCATCTTCAGGACAGATATTGAATTGTGGCGTATCATTATATGAAAAACGAAATTCTGAAATATCGCTATTTCGTCGTCGAGAAGTGGGCATAGTCTATCAATTTTATAATCTCGTTCCGGAATTAACAGCAAGGGAGAATCTGCTGCTTCCTGCACTGATGGATGGTAAAAGCGTAGATCAAAGAGAAGTTAAGAAAATACTGACGATTTTGGGGATGGAAAACAAGGCAAATTTTTATCCGGGTCAGCTTTCTGGTGGTCAACAGCAAAAAATAGCCATTGGCAGAGCATTAATCAATCATCCTAAACTCTTATTAGCAGATGAACCTACTGGCAATTTAGACTCTGCAAAACGTGATGAACTTTTACAGCTTTTACGTTATATGAACGAACAGGAAGAAATGACAATTCTTGTGGTTACTCATGATTCCGTTGTTGCACAAAAAGCAAATAGGGTACTTCATATGATGGATGGGAAAATAGTCAATGATGAGGTGATTGTATGAGGTGGGGATTTTTATGGTTAACTTTGCGCTTGATAATGAAACAACGTTTGCGTACCATAACTTTATTTTGCGGTATTTTTTTCTCTAGTTTTTTACTTAATGCTTTTGGAAGTTTGGGGTATTACTTTTGGACACAAGTACATGAAGGAAATTCCGACACAAGTACATTTAATTCTACCGAATTAGCATTGACTGTATTGGCGGTGATACTTCTAACAATAGTTTTGGTATGTTCTGCAGTTCTTCTTCATAATTTATTTGCTTTGACATTTTTTCAAAAATGGCATAGTCTTGGACGTTTAATTACGCTGGGAGCAACGTGGCAGCAACTTTTTCTTATGGTGGTAATAGAGATAGGCATTATATACTGCATTGCAGTACCATTAGGTTTGATTGTTACTATTGCTTTGGAGAAGAGTATTTCTATACCTGTAGAAATTCCCTGGTGGATAATTTGCAGTATTTTTTGTTGGTTATTGATAGTTTCTTGCATTTGTGGTTTGCGTCCGGTACATAAGGCAATGAAAACTCCCATTACTTTATCAAGAACAAGTAAGTCTGTAACAATTCATTCCAGACAGGATAAGTTCGGAAAGCATTACAATTCTTTTGCTATTTTCATGGCCGGAAAATACCGCTCAGCAAATAGAGGACATTACATCCGTATTGTCCTTACGCTGATTACTGTAATGATATTGTATATACCGATCAGCTATTTTATCAACACAGATTTAGATATACAGCAATCAGGATTATTGGCTAAATATGGAATTCAATATAATTTTACAACTCAAAATTATGATGAATTAAAATTGGCATTAGAGGAATGTCAGGGTTTAAGTACAAAAAACTCGGATGGAGACATGCTGATATATGTACAGGTCGATGGGCGAGCATCTCTCAGGAAAAATATATTAAATAAAAGCCTGCTACAGGTGTTGGAAAAAGCAGGTTGGGAAGAACAAGAAATTTGGGATACGAGCTGTGATATACTTTTTTTGGATGAAATGCATTATAAGATGATTCTTCGTAATTGTTCTGATTTAGAAATAGAGGACGAATCAGCTCCAGCTATTTTGGTAGATCGTTATATCAACAGAACAAGTTATCAAGAGAATGCTGATAACTTGTTTTTCGAAACATCCTTAGTGAATAAAACTATTTGGGATGAGGAAAACACAGGTGTTGAAATTTTTTGTGGTTTTTTTGAGGAAAATAACACGGTATTCTATAACTCACCAATTATACTTTCAAAAGAACTACCAGAAGGGATGGATTTTTCAGGAAATGTAACTTTGCTTCTTCCCATTCAAGAAATTGAATCAATTCGTGAGCTAATAGGTGAGTTTTGTCAGGTTAATGTGTATGGTTTATTTCAAGAATATGATGAAACTCTTTACGGAAAACTTCATCAGAAATTGGGAGCAAATGCATTGGGACATCTGGTTTATCAGAGAAGAATTTTTAAGGAATGGTATGCTTCCATGTGGGAGATCCATGTGACAATGGTGGCTGTCTGTTTGATTCTTTTAACTATTGCATTGGTAAATGTTTTTAGTACCATTGTCTTTCAGTATATTGACAGGAAACGTGGTCTGGCAATGTTATGGTCATTAGGGCAAACAAAACAAGGTTTACTGCGAATTCTAATTTTGGAAACAGCACGTAGCTTTTTTCTTGCAGCATTGATTGGAATTCCGGTATCATGCTTATTATGCTATAATGTATATCAGGTTCTTCGCTCTACGTGGCGTATTCGGTTTATGTTGCCATTGAAGCAAATTTTTTTGTTGATTGTTGCGATGATTACAGCCACCCTGGTTGCAATGATAGTAGAATGGTGTTGTATGAAACGTCAGAATTTTTTACAGAACATTAAGGATGAAATATAACTTACGGAAGGAGGCAGCAAATGGAATCATTTGAAGAAATTTATTCTTTATACTTCAAAGATATTTATAGATATGTATTATCTCTTTGCCGAAACTCCGAGCAAGCAGAAGAAATTACGCAGGAAACTTTTTTTCAAGCAATGAAAAGTATTTCATCCTTTCGTGGTGATTGTAAAATGACAGTGTGGTTATGTCAGATTGCAAAACATCTTTACTTTGCTCAAAAGCGAAAGGAGAAACATAGTGCGATAATGACATTAGATGAAGTGTCAGATCATTTACCAGACACCACATCCCAGCCATTGGAGTTGAGAATAGCAGATGAGACTGATGCTATGCGTATTCTTGAATATTTACATGATATAGAAGAACCTTATAAGGAAGTGTTTATGTTACGAGTTTTTGGTGAATTGTCATTCAAAAAAATATCAGGAATTTTTGGGAAAACAGAAAGTTGGGCGAGAGTGACTTATCATCGGGCTAAAGTTAAAATTCTGAATGAAATGGAGGGAAAACAATGACAAGAATTTCATGTGAGGTAGCCAGAGATTTATTACCTTTGTACTGTGATGATGTATGTTCACAAGAAAGCCGTATTCTTATAGATGAACATCTTAAAAATTGTTCAGATTGTGATGCTTTATTGAAAAAGATGAAAATGGAATGTAGTGCTTCAACAGAACAAGAAATGCATGATGAAGAATTTGTAAAAGCTATGGCGTCAGGATGGAAAAAATCAGTAAAAAATGGTTTTGTAAAAGGTGTATTAGCCACACTCATTTTGTGTTTATGCCTGGTTGGAGGATATTGGGGATTAACACGTTGGATTCTTACTTCTGTTCCTAGTGCTAATATCCAGGCAAATGTAGTGAGTGTGACGGATGAACATGTAAAGATTATTCTGGAAGCAACAGATGGAAAAAAAGTTCTAACCAATGCTATGGTAGTGGAAGATTCGGGAAAGCTCTATTTGCTTGAAAAGAGGGGAGTTATTGCGACACAAACTGGCGATGGTGAGAATTGGGCGGCAACTTATACTCTACCTAAAATACAAAAAACAGAAGACGGGGAAAGTATACACATAAAAGAAATTTATTACGGAACTGAAAATGATAATATCCTGATTTGGAGCGAATAAGTAAAAAATTAAGTTATTCGTGTGGAAGAGAGAGGGTAACCCTTGAAGTCGTAGAGAAAATCGTATTTATTGTAATTAATAACAGTATTAATTTCTGGAGGTGAGAGTGTGAAGAAATTTAAAAAGATGTTGCCATATTTAATAATTAACGCGATTGTTTTTTATTTAACTCCATTTATGATTAAGGATACTGGAAGCGGCATGTTGATTTTGTTAATTGGTTTCCCAGTTATATGTTTTATAGTAGCTTTGATCTACGGGATAAAAAACTCATTTAATTGGATTTATTCCTTGCTTGTAATGTTGTTGTTTGTACCAACTATTTTTATCTTCTATAACGAAAGTGCAACAATATATATATTGGCTTACGGTATTATTTCAGCATTCGGGAATTTTCTAGGAGATAACAAAACTGGGATATGAAATCCGTCGGAATTTTTATAATAAAGTTCTAATAGTTTGACTGGGAGGCATAAATTTACATATCAAACGAGGTATCCGCAGGATAAAATTCGGTATGATGATATAATCATTGATCTGGAACGAAGAGAAGTAATCAAGGAGGGCAGAAAGTTGAACTAACATATACGGAGTTTGAAATTATCAGTTTTCTCGCTCAAAATCCTGGCAGAGTGTTCAGCAAGGAACAGATTTATGATGTGGTTTGGAAAGAACCATATTCCGGAGATTATAACATTGTAATGAGCCACATCCGAGAAAAGATAGAAGATGATCCGAGCCATCTGGTTTATATTCAGACAGTATGGGGTGTTGGGTATCGGTTTAATAAAATTTAGGCAGTGGTCTGTGATAGATCACTGCCTGTTTTCCAAAATCATTCAGGATATGTATAATTGGGCTCCTGTTCAAGTACCCTTGTCCAGTCACGTTCCTCCCGCAAAACTCGGAGAATATGTATTTCCTGAGTATGTTCCATAAATACATAAAAAATTATGGACGGCGGAAAGGGCTTTTTATGGATATAATAATTTCGATATAGGATATGTGTCTTTGGAAAAACACCGGACATATATCCTAATTTTTTCATCTGTGCCTGTATGTCATTTTGAAAACGGTCAGCTCTGGCCTGACCAAACTCAGCTTCGATGTAATCCGCAATGTCAGTCACATCATAAATAGCTTCCCATGTTAAAATAACTTTATAATCGTGCATTTCGTCTGACATCTCTCAATTCGGTAATTTTGCGGAAAGCTTCTTCGAGATGAAGTTCCCGTCCGGCCTCCATATCGTCGATTCCTCTGTCCAACATCCTGAGAATATTGTTATCTTCATGCTGGGCAGGAGTTTGTTTTTTCATTGTCAATTCCATAGTATCACTCCATTCGTGCTATCTGAGATAGTCTATGCAGTTCCTTGTTTCTTAGTCATAGTTTAACATAAATTTACGATGGGTACAATTGAAAATTTTAAAACGTTTAATAATTATGTTTTTTCCGTGTTTTCCAGTAGATTTTTTCGAATTATTTCGTTACAATAGAGGCAAACAGTCTGGGGGGCGGGGGAAGCATACGAAATCAAACTATTGTATAGGATATCCCGGCTTTCTATTATTTTTTAATACAGAATGCTGCAGAACTAAACTGCTTTGTTTTCTTTTGCTATTGAGCCTGTCTTTCCAATGTTTCACAGCATAGCGGCACGGTTCGCTGATATGCGGATGCATGAGAAAGGCTGTTAGGGGCACTTGGAATTTCATCCTGCAACCGGCAATGCTGGCACAGGACGTGCCAGCAAGGTGCAATCTGAACATGGATGTGAATTTGCACCGGTTGCCGGATGAAACAATATCTTTTCTGAAATTCATAGTGCCCCTTGCAGGTTTTCTGCCGCATCCGCATACAACGGACAGTGACGCTATGCAGTGAAAGCAGTGGAAAGACAGCCTGCAATCAGAAAACAAAACAGCTAAGAACTGCAACGCATTCTGCATCAACAAAAAATAATAGAAATCCGGAATACGCTTACAATATGTTAGACGATTCGTTTTTCTCCCCCGCCACCCGGACGGATTACACGATAAAGGAGATTTCTATGAAAGCATATCATTTAAATAAAGATGCCCTCACCCCAATGTCGGTGGGTGTACAAAAGGAATGGGTTCTGACCAATGGAATCGGCGGCTATGCCGGCAGTTCCGTAACCGGTGCTCATGCAAGAAAGCACCATGGCTATCTGATTGCCAGCCTGCACCCACCAGTAGAACGTTTCGTCATTCTCTCAAAAATCAACGAATGTCTGATTCGTTCTTCCGGGAAAAAGGATTTTACCGTAGAACAATATCTTGCCGGTGATGGCAGCACTGCTTACCGTGAAGGTATTGAATACCTTAATTCCTTTACTTATGACGGGCTGGTACATTTTACCACCAAAGCTCCGGAATTTACCATGACAAAGACTCTCGCCTTTGAACACGGAAAGAATACTATTGCAGTTTCCTATGATATCCAGAATGATGGAGAGGCTGCTACACTGGTGCTGACTCCGCTCTTTAATTACCGGGTACACCATGATGCTTCTACAGTAGACACTTTAAAATTCGATACTACTTATGAGCAGCCGGAAATCAGACTGGTTCCGCAGCAGAATAAAGATGTCACCATCCGTCTTTTTACCGATGACGGAACCGTTGTTCCATGTGAAGAAAAATATACCACCGGAATGCAGTTACAAAAAGAACTGGATGTAGAATCCGATGCTTTAGATGATAACTACACGCCATACCAGATTGAATTTCCGCTGGACGCCGGATGCCGCAAGAAAATATCTATCGTCTGCACCATTGAAGATGCTTATGAAAAGGATGCTTTTGCCACTGCTGCCGCAGAAATGGCACGTTTTGATGCATTAGAGAAAAAAGCTGGCTACCATGATGAACTGGCAGAGACTCTGACCATTGCCGCCGACCATTTTCTTGCATACCGGCAGTCTACCGGACTGATGACTGTTCTTGCCGGACTTCCTTGGTTTACCGACTGGGGCCGGGATACCATGATTGCTCTCACCGGCTTAACTCTGTCTACCGGGCGCTATCAGGATGCCAGAGACATCCTGACCACATTTGCCCGCTATGTCCACCATGGCATGGTACCAAATATGTTCCCGGATGAAGGAACCGATCCATTGTATAATACAGCAGATGCTTCCATGTGGTATTTCTATGCAGTTGGAAAATATCTCGATTACACCGGTACTCCGGAAGATTATGCTTTTGTGCAGGAAACCATTTATCCGAAATTAAAAGAAATTATTGCAGCTTATGAGTACGGAACAGATTTCTCCATTTATATGGAAGAAGATGGACTTATCCATGCCGGAAGCGGTCTCGACCAGGTAACCTGGATGGATGTCCGTGTGGGCGACTGGGTTGCTACACCACGGCACGGCAAGCCGGTAGAAATCAATGCGCTCTGGTATCATGCACTCTGCCTGATGGAAGAATGGGCAACGCGCTTTGGGGAAGACGGTTCCCACTATGCTGCTCTTGCAGCTCATGCAAAAGAATCTTTCACAAAAGAATTCTGGAACGAAAAAGATGGATGTCTCTATGATGTGGTAGACGGGCTGGAAGGTGATGCATCCCTTCGTCCAAATCAGATTTATGCTGTTTCCCTGCCGCACCGGATGTTAGATGCTGACAAGGAAAAGAAGATTGTAGATAAGGTTTACGAGAAACTATATGCCAAAACCGGTCTTCGTTCCTTAAGCCCGGATGATAAGGAATACCATCCGACCTATGAAGGCTGTCTTGATAAACGTGACCACGCTTATCATCAGGGTACTTCCTGGGGCTTCCTCTTAGGCGGTTTCCTGACTGCTTATGTGCATGTCTATGGAACTTCCAAAGAAGTTATCACACAGGTAGATGCCATGTTAGATGCCACCAGAGAGCAGTTCTACCACGGCTGTATCGGTTCTATTGCAGAAATCTTTGATGGTGATGAACCGCACACCTCCCGCGGCTGCTATGCCCAGGCATGGAGTGTCGGAGAAATTCTCCGGGCATATACTGAGGATATTCTGCCATATAAATAAATCATTTTTATACCAACAGAACCGGCCACCGGCAGTTTCTTACGGATGAAAAAAGGGGCTTGATAAACCAAGCCTCTTTTTTCATTCCCGTGCAATGCCCATATCTCTACGCCGGAATCTGCTCCTTCAACCATGTTTTTTCTTCTTCGGAAAGGAAGTCTGCAATGGTATCATAGACATACTGCTGATACTTCCGAAGCAGTGCCTTTTCCCGGCTGTCTAATTCTTCCCAGTCAATAGCCTCCAGATCAAATGGCGCAACAGTCAATGTTTCAAATTCCATGAACTGTCCATATTCCGTTTTCTCCGCTTTCTTACAAAGCAGCAGGTTCTCAAGGCGGATGCCGTATTTTCCTTCCAGATACAGTCCCGGTTCATCCGAAGTAATCATACCTTCTTCCATGACAGTTCCGGTGCCATACCGTTCCCGGTAACGGAATGCATTCGGTCCTTCATGTACATTTAACAAATAGCCAACGCCATGGCCTGTTCCGTGGTTATAATCAAGCCCCATGTGCCACAACGGTTCCCTTGCCAGATAGTCAAGATTGACTCCCGTACAGCCATATTTAAATTTTGCATCCGAAAGATTCAGATTTCCTCGTAATACGGCAGTATAATGCTTCTTCTCCTCTGAGCTTAATGCTCCAAGGGCAATGGTTCTTGTCACATCCGTTGTGCCATCCAGATACTGTCCGCCGGTATCCAGCAGCAGAAAGCTTTTGTTATCCAGTGGAATATTGCTCTTCCCATCCGGCTCATAATGCACAATGGCTCCATGAGCACCGTATGCAGCAATCGGTGCAAAGCTCTGTCCCAGATAACCTTCTCCCTGCCTCCGGAATTCTTCTAATTTATCACATACCGCAAGCTCCGTTATCTGCCGCTTATCTTCCACATGCTTTAACCAGTAGATAAGTTTTGTTAAAGCAATGCCATCCTTCTTATGTGCCAGCCGCTCATGCTCCATTTCGGTGGCATTTTTCACTGCCTTCATAAGCTCAATCGGGCTGTTCTTCTTTACCTTATGTGCCTCTTTTGGAATGGCATCATACAATGCATAATTTGTCATACTCTCGTCTATAAGAATGCTTTTGTCTGCCGGAATTTCCTTTATATCCGCATAAATCTGTTCATATTTGTAAATAAAGATTTTTTCAGCGGAAAGTCTTTCCTTTAAGTCAGCCGGCACACTCTTTTCATTTACATACCAGCGAATTTCATCCGGTGCAATCAGTACATAAGATAATGCCACCGGATTATATTCAATATCATTTCCCCGGATATTAAAAAGCCATGCGATTTCATCCAGAGACGGAATCAGAAAATAATCCGCCTTGCAATCCACCATTGCTTTTCGTACCCCTGCCACCTTATCCTTCCGGCTCTCACCTGCATATTCCACGCCAAGCTCCCAGATTGGATCACAGGATAATGCAGGACGATTCACCCAGATTTCGCCTACGACATCCCGGTCTGGAGCAAATGTAATCTTTTTCTCCCGCAATTTTTCTTTTAAACTCTTTGCCATGCCGGTACTTACGGTTCTTCCATCAAACCCCAATACGGTTCCATCTTCCATTTTTTCAGCCAGAAAAGTGCCAATATCCACTACTCCCGGCTGTCCGCTCCGGAATAACGTAATGCCGGTGCCGGCAAGCTGTTCTTCTGCCTGGATAAAATATCTTCCGTCTGTCCAGAGTCCTGCCATATCTTCAGTAATTACCAGTGTTCCTGCCGAACCGTTAAATCCGGAAATATATTCACGGCATTTAAAATATTCTCCTACATATTCTGATGCATGGAAATCATCGGAAACAATGAGATATGCCGCCATGCCGTATTCTTTCATCTTCTGTCTTAATTCCATCAATTCTTCTTTCAAATCTATCACCTCTATGTTATGCTATAATGAATGCAAGCTGGTCAATTACAGTATAGCATTCGTTATTATGAACGGAAAGGAATTCTTTTATGTTTCGCCTGATTGGAAAATTACTTTTCTTTTTCATAAGATTTATCATACATCTTCCGTTCGCCGTATTCCATGGACTGCGGCGGTTCTTTTTTGGTGTCAATTTTGACAAAATGAATGGCTACGAATTTGAAGAATATGCAGCCCGCTATCTTAAGCGCAACGGATATTCAAAAATTACTGTCACCAAAGCTTCCAGAGACTTTGGTGTGGATTTAATCGCAAAAAAACACCGGACTACCTATGCAGTCCAGTGCAAATTATATCAGGGAAAGGTTGGTAACAGTGCCGTACAGGAAGCTGTTGCCGGTAAATCCTATTACGATTGTGATGAAGCAATGGTCATTACCAACAGCGTTTTCTATCCCGGTGCCATTGCCCTTGCCAGAGCCAATGATGTCACGCTCATTGACGGTACCCAGCTAAAACGTCGCAGCTTCCGCTGGGGCAGATTTTTCCGGATTATCCTGCTTCTCCTGTTATGTGGCTTACTGATTTTTTGTATTACATCTCCGGAAACTGCACTTATCTGACATTCAAAAAAGCAGTTCATCCTAATGATTTTATATACAATTATTATACCGTTGTATTTACTCCGTTTACGTTGGCATGCTCATCTTCTGCCATCGGAATTACCAGACATTTCTGTCCGTTGATTACTTCGGATTTAATCTGGGAAACCTTTTCCGGTTTTACACGAAGCACAACATCATAGGTCTTAACTACTTCGTCAGCTTCTTCCTCTATCTGTTTCTCTTTTAACTGCTGTTGCAGCACTTCAACCTGGGCTACCAGCTCTTTTTCTTTCTGAATCTGCTCATTGGCAGCCAGGGCTTTGCTGTCTACTACATTTTCTGCCAGCGGTGCTTCTTCTGCAAATTCCTCTGCGCAGGTCTTTCCAATCTTTTCTGCCTTTTCCGGTGCAACGCCGCTTTCTTCCATAACATTGGTCAAAAGCTCCGGTGTCAGAATTACCGGGTCTTCTTCCAGTTCTGCTTTCTCTTCTACCAGATCATTTAAGTTCTGCTGAATCTCCATCAGCACTTCCCCGCTCTTTTCCACATCATCGCCATATGCCTGTTTGACGATAGAATGGAAGGTCATCTTCTGCTCCGTTGCGGTGCGTCTTGCGCCACAGCCTAATCCCAACTCCATAAATTCCGCATGCGGTGCCTTGGTATCCTTAGTATAGAACATCAAGGAATGAATATCTGTACTGCGGTCGGTAAATGCCGGGAATAAGAAACCGCTGTCCGGTACGCTTACCACCCAGTCACGGATTCTTGGTCCGATACGGTTTTCATCTTCTCTGTAACCCAGTCCCGGTTTGGATAACTGTACCGGACAGATTGCACACAGAAGGTATTCAAACACTTCTTCTGATTCATCCAGTGCATTATTATCCGTGGTCTTGGTCATGACATCATAAGCATCATGGAACAGCAAAATCAGATAGTTGCCTGCATAGTCATAGCTTTCAATGACCATATCATAAAAACGTTCCAGTAACTCAGGATTTTTTAATTTACTTTCCCTTAAACCTAAAAGAAACTGTTGTCTTCCTCCTGCTGCTTCTTCATCCAGTGGAAAATTCAATTCCAAAAGATTATTTCCAATGGTTCCTGATAAGGTTTTCTTGGCAATCTCTAAATATTTATAAAATTCTTCATCTTCCAGATTTAAAAATGTCTCACTTAAATCAACGACCTTATTCTTACCGGCATCTACATAACAGCCACACAATCTGGTAAAGGTACAATTTTCTTTTGTAAAACGTCTCTTTAACTCTGCCACACCTTTTTTATCCATACTATGAATCTACTCCTTTACTACCTTTCTTTTATTTCTTATGTTTCCAAATCAGACTTTTATAGAACAAAGAATGTGCCTTGGCACATTCCCGCGCCTGCGGCGGTCGCTTGCGACATCTACCTTATACGCCGCAGTGTGCATCCTCGCGGAGCGTTTTTGACTTTACAGGAAAGCAATTTCCTGTAAAGTCAAAAAAAGCAAGATAAATTTCTTGCTTTTCGAAAGAGCGATAGACGGGGAATCGAACCCACGTATCCAGCTTGGAAGGCTGGTGTTCTACCATTGAACTACACCCGCAGTTCATTGCCTTTCGGCAATGCCCAGTTCCGGAATCGAACCAGAGACACGAGGATTTTCAGTCCTCTGCTCTACCAACTGAGCTAACTGGGCTTGTGCTGTAAAGCACTCACAGCACTGATTATTTTATCGGAAAAAGCAGGGGTTGTCAAGACAAATTTCCTGCTTTTTTCATTTTTTCTTTTTTATTCCGGTGGTACGATAACTCTGTTCCGTTTTTATGTATTTCGGCTTTATTCTACGGTAATAAGTGCCATGGAATAAGATGGCAGTGTCAGTTCATTATTATCCAGCGTAATTGTATCTTCTCCGGTCAGAAGCATTCCACCGATAGTACCTTCTCCGCCTAAATCTACACCTGAAATGTCAACCTTCTGAGTTTCCTGGGAAAGGTTAAATACCAGTAATGTGGTTTTACCATCATATGTCTTGGTAATTGCTGCTATATTCTTATCAGAAAGATTCTCTACATTTGCAGCGATACCACGGGCGATTTCCGGATAACGGTTTCTCAGGCGGATTGCCTGTTTGAAATAATTATAAATGGAATCCGGGTCATCCTGCTGGTCTTCCAGGCTTCCATTTGTCATCTTAATGCTTTCCATTCCATCCGGCCCTTTACACATACCCTCTGCAGATGCATCTGAGGACCACTGCATTGGTGCACGCTTATTTTCATCTTTTCCAGAGCCTTTCATACCAATTTCTTCCCCATAATAAAGAAATACATTGCCGCTCATCATAAGATTCATGGCTCCGGCAGTTTTAATCTGTGCAGCCTTATACTCGCCACTATAGTATCCGGCACCTCTTGCCATATCATGATTTGTATAAAACGGTGCATCAATATAATTTTCATTATACTGGCTTAAAAGCTCATCCATTTTGCCGCAGACATTGGCATATCCTTTTGCTCCGGACTCTGAGCTTCCTTTTACTGCATTGGCAATAATCCCATCGCCATCTCCAAAATCAAAATTGAATACACTATCAATTCCACTTTCCAGATATTTTGCATATGTCTCACGATCCGTCCAGACCTCTGCCACGATATAGGAATTCTCATCTTTTGCCTTTACCATATCATTAAACCATTTTAAGACTTCCACATTTTCTGTGGTATTATCTGAAAAATATTCTTTGGCACCATCCATACGGAAACCATCTACCCCAAGATCCATCCAGAAGGATGTAATCTCATCAAATTCAGCTCTCACCGCTTCACAATCAAGGTTCAAATCCGGCATTTCACTCCAGAATTTTCCTTCATAATACCAATTGCTGCTGCCAGCTTTATAATACACACTGCTTAACTGATCTGTTGTAAAGTTATAATAATCTACATACGGACAAACGCTGCTATCCGGCTGCTGTCCGTCACTTAATCCCTCCAGATATTCCACTGCCTGTGTAAACCATGGGTGCTTGGACGATGTATGGTTAATCGGGAAATCAATAATCACACGGATTCCGCGCTTGTGGCATGCTTCGATTAACTGTTTGAAATCATCTATAGTTCCATACTGCTCATCAATATTTTCATAATCAGAAATGTCATATTTATGATAGGTCGGTGATGGCATGATCGGCATCAGCCAGATTCCATTACAGCCAAGGTCTGTATCTGTACTGTCATCTCCATCATTGATATAATCCAGTTTATCAATTAATCCCTGGATATCTCCGATTCCATCTCCATCACTGTCATAAAAGCTATATAAAAACACTTCATAATAGGTGCGGTATTTATCATCAATGATATTCAGTTCTCCTGCATTTGCCTTTGCCATAGCAGAGTCTTCCACACTTGCGGTCTTTTCAGTTTCTGTCGCCGCAGCAGTCTCTGTTCCCGCAGCATTGTTATCCTGTCTGCCGCCACAGCCGGCACCTATAGTTCCAAGGGTAAGGCAAAATGCAAGAAGTAACGCCTGTAGTCTTTTTTTCATATGATTCTCCTTTTCTTCTCTTTCTTATTTCGTTGAAATGAAGGGGTGATGTAAATGCGATGCTTTTGTTCTGCATTTGAAATAACGTTATTTTCCAGACAGAATGCTCCAATTCTAACCAGCACATTTTTCTTTTCTTATTATCATCTGTCTTTCCAATGTTTGACAGAATGCAAGTGGTTGTCCGGCTGAATGCGGATACCATTTTGTGACTGGTTAGGGGCGCTTGGAATTTTATCTGGCAACCGGCAACGTTGGCACAGGACGTGCCAACGAGGCGCAACTGAAACACGGATGTGACTTTGCGCCGATTGCCGGAATAGATATAATGTAGAGCGAAATTCTTAGCGCCCCTTACCAGTTGCATGAGGTATCCGTATCAGCCGGACAACCACTGCATCCAGTCAAAGCAATGGCAAGACATCTGAAAATCAGAAAAATGTACTGCCAAGAATTGAGACGCATTCTGTCTGAATGAAAATACCTGTTATTTCAAACACAGAACAAATATCCTTCGCAATCTTCCACGCCCTTCATTATCAACTGATATAACAAAGAGAGGCAAAAGCCTGCCTCTCTTTTAAACATTTTAAACGGCTGTAATATTTAGCCTTTTACTGCTCCACTCATTCCCTCTACATAGAATTTCTGTGTAAACATAAAGAGGATAGCAATAGGAATAGATATTACTACAGCACCTGCTGCAAAACATGTATACCAGCTGTTGATATACTCTTTCTCTAACATCTTCCATAAACCGATAGATACGGTAAACTGGTCTGCATTTGCACCACAGATAACCTTTGCAAATACGAAGTCAATCCATGGTCCCATGAAGGAAGTCAGGATGGTGTATACAATAATTGGTTTACTAAGTGGAATGGTAATCTTAGTAAATACCTGCCATCTGCTCGCTCCATCAATGATTGCTGCCTCGTCCAATGATTTTGGAATGGTATCAAAGAATCCCTTTGCTACATAGAATCCAACACCACTACCTGCGGAGAATACAATAATCAACGCAATACGAATCATGGATCCTTCGGATAATCCCAGTGCCTTTAAGATAAAGTATACCGCAATCATGGACATGAAGGATGGGAACAGACCTAAAATCATTGCAATATTCATAAACGGTTTTCTCATTTTAAAACGCATTCTTGACATACAGTAAGATACTGAAAGTACAAAGATGGTTGAAATGATACAGGTAAAGATTGCAATAATCAATGTATTCATGAACATTTTCGGGAAGTTCAGAATACTGGTATCTGTAAATAGCTTAACATAATTGTTTAAAGTATAAGTCTTCGGGAAGAAGGTCTCAACATAAGAACCTTTCTCCGCACGGAAGCTTGTAAGTACTACCCAGAATACCGGAAGTACCCAGATAAATGCTAATATTGCAAGAAATATATGAATCAAAACATTTACAAATGTTTTACGTACTTTTGCGCCTGATGTGGCTGTTTTCTGCTTACTCATTACATGAATCCCTCCTCATCTTTGTAGGATGTGGTATTTCGATAAGTAACCAGGGCAACAATAGCCAATACCACGAATGTCATAATACCAATAACGGCACCCAGGTTAAAATATTTCTTATCAACAGTCAGCTTATACAACCAGGTAACCAAAAGGTCTGTCTTTCCTGCGGTTGCATCCACCGGAGTAGGATTTCCTCCGGACAGAAGGTATATAACGTTGAAGTTGTTGATGTTTCCTGTAAACTGTGTAATTAAGTACGGTGTCATTACAAATAACATATATGGCAGAGTAATTTTGAAGAAAGTCTGGACAGCATTAGCACCATCAATCTTTGCTGCTTCGTATAACTCAGCCGGGATATTCTGTAAGATACCGGTTACCTGGAGAATCGTATATGGAATACCTACCCACAGGTTGATTACAATAACTGTAACCCTTGCCCACATTGCCTTGGTAAAGAACGGCAATGCTGTGTCAATAATACCATATTTCATAAGCAGTGTGTTAACAATACCGGTTGGCTGTAACATACTTCTCATAATCAGAAGGGATACAAACTGTGGTACTGCAATGGATAATACAAAGCAGAATCTCCAGAATCCCTTTGCTCTTGTTTCTTTCCGGTTGATAATGATTGCAAGAATCATACCGAAAATATAGTTTAATGCTGTTGCAAATACAGCCCAAATCAGGGTCCATCCTAATACGGAATAGAACTGTTTTCCAATACTGTCTCCAATATTCAATATTTTCTTAAAGGTAGCAAATCCAACCCAGTCGAATAACACTAAGTGTTCTCCAGATGTACTGTAGTTGGTAAATGCCATTGAAATATTGTAAATCAATGGCAAAACAGTAAAGATCAAAATTCCCATCAGTGGGAGTGCTAACAGTAATTTATGTAAATTTTGATCAAACAAACTCTTGAAGTCTTCTTTAAATGTGTTTAAATGCTTACCTGCTTTTGCCAGCAGTTCTGATTTATATGAACTTTTTACTGCTTCCCTCCATACAATGATAAATATGAAGGTAATATATAATGTTGCAACTCCATAAAGTAAGATAAGCTGTGAATTATCACCAGCCTGATATTCATAAATACTCTTTGCATCATTCCATACCTTTTCCCGCTCTCTCCATCCAAGTGATGGCAGCATGGAAACTGCATAGAATCCATAAGAAATCATGTAATAAAGATACGCAACCTCGATTGCCAAAAACATAAGACCTTTTACAATCTGTTTATGCGCAATATTGCCCAAGCCCATGATCAACATGGAGAGCTTAGTAATTGCATTTCCCTTAACTAACGCACCAGTAACAGTATATGGTGTCTGGAACTCTTTTGCTTTTTTCTTTTTTGTAGCAGCCTTCTTCACGCTATGGGCCTCCTATACTCTCTATAGTAAGACATCCAGGGTACCGTTGCCGGTATCCTGGAGTCCCCGGTTCTTTTCCAAACCGCTGTTTTAGGAATTCTTATAATGAACTTCCAATTACATCTTCTGCTTATTCAGCAACGTCTGTATTCATAGTTGTGTTCATTTCTTCTGTCTTCTCAGCAGCGTTGTCTTTTGTTACTTCGCCAGACTGGATATTTTTACCCATATTCTCTGCTGGTGACCAGTAGTTACTCATTTCTTTACATAATGGCTGCATGATAGATGTATCTGTCATAACATTTGTAACTGCTGTTGCGATTGGATCGTCAGCTAAAGAGATGTTGATGTTTGAAGGAAGGAGGTTTCTCATTTCATAATGAGCTGTCTGAGCCTTCTCACCTGCTAAGTAAGCTGCAAGAGACATAGCTACCTGCTGGTTCTCAGCATTAGGATTAACACCGATTGCTTTAGATCCGATGAAGGATTTCATCTGACC
This sequence comes from Roseburia amylophila, assembly GCF_025567465.1. Lineage (NCBI taxonomy): Bacteria > Bacillati > Bacillota > Clostridia > Lachnospirales > Lachnospiraceae > Roseburia > Roseburia amylophila. Next base: position 189,623 of record NZ_JAOQKI010000001.1, on the reverse strand, counting down.
TTCTTTTCCGTCGATTGTAACGGTAGGAAGAGCTGCAACACCCATGTTGTCGCCAAGTTTTTCTTTAACTGCTTCAGCATCCCATGTTCCGGAGAATAATGCTGCTACACTGTCGCCTAATCCTGCAAGACCAGATCCATCAGCATCTACTAAGAAGTTAGGATTAGCTGCTAAGTCTACTAAGTACTCTGTAACTGCTGCTGCTTTGTCTCCACCGAAGTCGATACCAGCATCTGTATCAGTTCCATCACCGAATAATGTACATCCGTTAGCTACATAGAATGCCTCGATATACCAGGAATCAGTTAATTTGAAAGAAACTTTCTTTCCAGCTTCTCCAGCTTTCTCTAACATTGTGTCAAAGTTCTTTACATCATCCTCTGAGAATACGCTCTTATCGTAGTACATAAACCATGTATTAGGAGTAAATGGGAATGCTACTACTGAATCGTTGTATGTAACAGATGCAAGGATAGAATCAGAGTTTGTAGATGTTACATATCCAAGATAATCTCCACCAAGCTCTGATAATGCGCCTGCAGATACCAGATCCGGGATGTTATCGTTAGCAAGCATGTAAACGTCTGCTGCTGCTTCAACGTCTTTTGTTACGTTGTCTTTTGCTTCACCCTCTGGACATACGCCATAGTTGAAGTTAATTTTCCAGTTTGGATGCTCAGCTGCGAATGCTTCGCACTGATCCTGAAGCCAGTTTGTATCCTGATCTTCCTGTGGGCTCCATACTGTTAAGTCACCCTCCCAAGCTTCATCTTCTGCTGCAGCTTCTTTTTCTGTTGCTGCTGCTACTTCAGTATCTTTCTTGTCTGTGTTCTTGTCTGTGTTCTTGTCTGCGTCTTTGCTACCGCATCCTACCATGGATACTGCCATAGCTGTTACAAGAAATAATGATAATGCTTTCTTTTTCATTTTCTTCCTCCTTAAAAATGTGATTTCGATTAAGCATTTATATAAAACGGTAATCCGTTCTATATCATATAGAAATTATCTGCGGTATACTGCCGCAATGGTGCGGATCCATGCTCTTCGTTCTTCACTCAGAGTATCTTTTCCCACCCGCCATTTCCAGTTCTGTCCGACTGTGGATGGCTGATTCATTCTGGCTTCATTGCCAAGCTGTAAAATATCCTGCATCGGAATAATTACCACATCCGCTATGCTTGAATAAGCCAGACGGATTAAGGCGTCCGGAATTTCTTCCTTCGAGCCGATATTCAAATATTCATAGAGGTAAGCCAGTTCATATTCTGTCTTATCCCGGAAATAACCAACAACAGTATCATTATCATGTGTTCCGGTATATACCACTATGTTATTTTCTTCAAAGTTATGTGGAAGATTTTCATTTCCTGTATTTCCATCGAATGCAAACATCAGGATTTTACTTCCAGGCCATCCAATTCTTGCAAGAAGCTTTCTGCTTCCGGCGATGGCACTTCCGGCATTGTCTGCTATGATTCTGCAGTCACCGGCACTTTCTTCCATCACATCTGTCAATTTCTTTCCAGGACCCTTATTCCATTTTCCATTGCAGCAATCTTTTTCCTGAAACGGAATCGTATAATACCTCACAACTCCAAGGAAGTGGTCAATCCGGATTACATCATATAATGCTGCGTTTTTCTCAATCCGGTGCCTCCACCAGTCAAACTGATGCTCTTCCATATAGGAGTAGTCATATACGGGATTGCCCCATTTCTGACCTTCTTCCGAAAAATTATCCGGCGGGCTGCCTGCTACATGCTGCTGGCTTCCGTCTTCTTCTAATAAGAAGAGCTTCCGGTCTGCCCACACATCGGCACTGTCCATAGCCATATACAGCGGTATGTCCCCAATAATCTGTATTCCTCTTGTATTTGCGTACTGTTTTAAGAATTTCCACTGTTCATAAAATTTATACTGGCAGAACTTCCAAAACAGGATCTCTTCTTTTAATAATTCTGTGTATTCCTGTAATGCCTCCGGTGTACGGTTTCTGATTCCCGGTTCCCATGCCATCCATTCCCGGTTATTTTCTTTTCCTTTGACTGCCATAAACAATGCATAATCAGCCAGCCAGCAATCATTGTCTTCTTCAAACTTCCGGAAAGAAGGCTTTGCGGTATCAAACCGTTCAAATGCTTTCTTTAATATCTGAAAGCGGTTTTCAAAAAGATTGGCATAATCAACATCTTTCTCATCTGCACCCCAGTTATAGCTTCGAATCTCGCTTTCCATAAGCAGACCGTCGCGAACCAGGTCATCTAAATCTATCAAATACGGATTTCCTGCAAATGCTGATATTGACTGATACGGACTGTCTCCAAAACTGGTTGGACCAATTGGAAGTATCTGCCAGTATCTTTGTTTCAGGTCTACAAGTAAGTCTACGAAATTGAAAGCTGCATCACCCAGAGTTCCGATTCCATAATCAGACGGAAGACTTGTTATTGCCATCAGGATTCCTGCTCCTCTGGTTAGTCTCTTTGCCTCCAATGTTTTTCCCCCACATCGGTTTTTATTTTTGCTTTTCGTTAATTTTCGTATCTGAGGTTATTTTACGTCTTTTTAACATTTTTGTCAAACAAAACGGTCCTTTTAACATTATTTTTGCCATTTTTGACGGAATTCACATTGTTTTTTTGGTTATATTGCTATTCAAAACCCTGTTTTTTTTCGAAAAATATTATTTTGCAGTACTTGCACCTGTCATGCAAATTCTATATAATACAGAATATAAAAAGTTTTTGATATAATTTTTCTTAAAATATACCAGATTTATGGAGGCTTGTTATGGTCACAATTAAAGATATTGCCAACCGGCTCGGCATTTCCGTCAGCACTGTTTCCAAAGGATTAAACGGCGCCAGTGATATCAGCGAAGATTTACGGCAGATGGTTCTTGATACCGCTGTAGAAATGGGATATCAGTCCAAGAAGATGAAAAAGGATGAAAACAAGAAGCTTTGCCTTTTTATAGAAAATATGGAATATGAAACAGCCAACCAGTTCGGATACGAAATCATCCTAGGTTTCCGCCAGGCTGCTTTCCGGAATGGCTGGTCCGTCAGTGTAGTTCCGGTTACGCCGGCTTTCCAGATGACCGAAAAATATGATACTTATATGTTAAAGAACGGTTATTCCGGTGGGTTCCTGGTAGGCTTTGCTCTCCATGATGACTGGATGCGGCAGCTTGCCTTCACCTCCATTCCGACGGTTCTTTTCGATAATTATATTAAGAAGAATCCACATGTATGCTATGTGGGAACAGATAACTTTGAAGGAATTGAATCTGCAATCGACCATCTCTATCAGCTTGGGCACAAAAAGATTGCTTTCCTCAACGGTTCTCTCTATTCCATGGTCAGTGAGAAACGTTATCAGGCATATTTAGATGCCATGAAATCCCACAATCTTCCAGTAGAGGAAGATATGGTTGCACATGGCTACTATGTTGCAGACAGTGCAAAATATCATGTACCGAATTTTCTTGCTGCCGGAGCAACAGCAATTCTCTGCGGTAATGACCTGATTGCTTCCGGTGTCATTACAGAATGCCGGCTTCGAGGTTTTTCTGTTCCGGATGATATCAGTGTGGTTGGTTTTGACGACCTGCCGATTTCTTCTTTCTTAGAGCCGCCACTGACTACAGTCCGTCAGGAAAGAACCGAGCTCGGCAAATGTGGATATGCTGCTCTGAGCAACCTTATTAATCATGTCTCCGTCAGCATGACTTTACTGCGTCCGCAGCTTATTACAAGAGCATCTACTGCTCCATGTGCAGAGCGTGAAGAAGAGGCAGAAGAAGAAGAATAGGACTATTTATAGAGTTATAAAAAAAGGAAGCGGTTACCGCTTCCTTTTTTAATGCCCGCGACCGGAATCGAACCGGTACTGTGTCACCACAACAGGATTTTAAGTCCTGCGCGTCTGCCAGTTCCGCCACGCGGGCAAGTATCTTTTTATAGTTACATAAAAAAATTCTCATTGCATAACCACAACGAGAATGGGCAGAGGTGGATTCGAACCACCGAAGCAATTTGCAGCAGATTTACAGTCTGTCCCCTTTGGCCACTCGGGAATCTGCCCATTTATCAGTCCTTAATTGTCCTGACGAATATAGATTATAGCATAACGCCCTGCTGTGTGCAAGGCGTTTTTATGCATTTTTTGCATTTTTTATTTTGCCATTTTTTATTCTTCCGGATTCTTTCTCTTCAGAATGACAGCTGCATGCTTTGGCAATGTAATATCCAGTCTTCCATTGACGATGTCATAGCTGACAGAAGAAATGGAGTATCCATTTTCACTGGTAAAAAGTATCTGTTCTAAAGTTCCATACTTCGGAAGCCCCACTGCCCATACAGACAAATCAATGTGCCGGATATTTTCATCATTATTTACAATAATGACAAACTGCTGTTCCCGGTTAAATCTTCCATAGCAGAGAAGATTATCCTCGCCATTTAAAAATTTCACACTTCCGGTACGAAGTGCCGGGTTTTCTTTATGAATTCTGATGATATCACGATGGAAACGAATCAGCTCTTTATCTTCCCTGCCCCACGGATAAGTTCTGCGGTTATCCGGATCTGTAAATCCACATAGTCCGGCTTCATCACCGTAATAAACGGTAGGTGCTCCCGGCCAGGTCATCTGAATAACAACCGCCTCCCGGAGAACGGCTGTATTTACACCCTCTTCTGCCGCTTTTGTTCCAAGTTGTTCCGCTCTGCCCACCTTATGATTGGTTCTGGTTAAGAATCTGGAATGATCATGGTTGGAAAGTTCGTTCATGGAGCACTGCAGCGATGGTGTCAAAAAGCTTGCCATATAATGCTTCATAGCGCCTTTAAAGTTCTCAAACTTTCCAATATTTTCCGGTTTAAAATCATCACTGTGTTTCTCCATTCCGGTAAGAAACCATGTCACCGGTTCCATAAAGGCATCATAGTTCATAACCGTATCCCACTGGTCTCCACCCAGCCAGTCTCTCGGGTCGCCGTAATGTTCTGCCAAAATCACCGCCTGCGGGTTGGCTTTCTTTACGGCATCACGGAATTCTCTCCAGAACTGATGGTTATATTCCGGACTGTGTCCCAGATCTGCCGCAACATCCAGTCTCCAGCCATCGGCATTATAAGGTGGAGAAACCCATTTTGCAGCCACATGCAGAATATAATCGTGTAATGTATCTGAATCTTCGTAATTAAGCTTCGGCAATGTATCATGTCCCCACCAGCCATCGTAACTTCCGTTATCCGGCCATGCATTCTGATCATGGAACTGGAAAAAGTCATTGTACGGACTGTCCTTGCTGATATAGGCTCCCGGTTCATAGCCGGCTTCACTACGGTAGATTTTTTCACGATCCAGCCATTTATTAAAGGAACCGCAATGATTAAATACTCCATCCAGGATGACACGGATGCCCCTCTGGTGTGCTTCCTTTACCAGCGTTGCAAAAAGTTCATTGCTTGCCTCCAAATTCCGTTTATCCGTCACGCGGGTGATATAGCGGCTGGCATGCTGGTTATTGCGGTCACCCGGTTGTAAAAGTTCTCCCTCATCCACCACTATTTTGCCGTAATGCGGGTCAATATAATCGTAATCCTGAATATCATACTTATGATTGGACGGAGAAACGAACAGTGGATTGAAGTATATCACCTCTATTCCAAGTTCTGCGAGATAATCCATTTTCTTTCTCACGCCCTCTAAATCTCCGCCATAAAATTCTGCTACCGAAAAATTCTCCGGGCATTTCTCCCAGTTATCTACCTTCTGACTGGTAGTACGGATATAGAAATATTCATCCGTCAACGGGTCATTGGAAGTATCTCCGTTGTAAAAACGGTCTGTTAAAATCTGATACATAACCGCCCCCTTTGCCCAGTCCGGCGTGGAAAAGCCCGGTACAATTTCAAAATTATACTGCGGTCTTGGTGTCTGATTCACGCCATAGCGGTCAAAGATACAGTGAAGCATTCCCGTCTCAATTTCAAAGTAATAGGAGAAATGCTCCTCTGTCATACGGATTTCTATGGAATAATAATCAAAGAGCCCCTCTGACTCGGTCTTTTCCATAAAATATTTTTTCTGTTCTGTGCAAAGCCAGACTGCATCTACATTATCTCTTGCTGTACGAAAACGAATGGTCACCAGCTCTCCGGCTTTGGGCTCTGCCGGACTACGATAATCTTCTGTTCCATCAGAAAAGAGTGCGCGTTTTCTAAGAATCGGGCGCATCTGCATAATATACTGCTGAATTCTGTTCAATTCATAAATCGATTGCTGTTTCTTCATCATCTTACAACAAGCCTCTCGTTTCTAAATAATTATTTTTATTACTATAATATACGAAAGTTCCAAAGATTACAACCAGAAAAGGACGGATACATTTTCCGTATCCGTCCCCTCTTAAAGAAGTAACTCTATGAAATCTATTATATACCTAACTCCGCCTTTACGTCTGATACCCATTCTTCTACGGTACCATACCATTCAATCATTTCATTTAATTTGTCTTCTTCAATTTCAGTGTCTCCCTCTAACAGCTCTTTGTGCTGCTGTAAGACATCTGCCATTTCAACCATGGTATCAATCACATCCTGGTCGTATGCATCCGGATTCGCATTGATGGCATTCGCTACTTCATTGAATGATGTGCTTGCTTTATTGAATGCATCAATTGCAGCCTGTTTATCCGTTCCCCCGCAGGCAGCCAGTGAAATGCACATGGTTAATACCACTAAACATGAAATTATTTTCTTCATTTTTATCTTCCTCCTGTCTTTTGTGTGTCATCCTCGACTTAGATATATTTTACCATTCTTTCTTATCCAGCAGAAGATTCACGTCTCAAACGGCAGTAAAATGTACTGAATCGACATTCTTTTCCGACAGATTCAGACGGAGTACAAAATACCCTTTTTCCAGTGAAAATGTATATACACCTCCATAGCGTTCCACAATGGCACAGATACTCCGGATTCCGATACCATGTCCTTTTTTCTTTGAAACCGGGACTCCGTTTTCGAAGATTGGTGCTCCGGCACAGGAGTTTTTTATCTGTAAAAATACCTGCTGCTGTTTTTCATAAATCTGTACTTCTATTCTGGCTTCTTTTCCCTCTTTTTGTACTTCCCTGCAGGCATGGATGGCATTTTCCAGGGCATTAGACAATAGCACACACAAGTCAGTATCACTTATCACCACCTTCGCTTTCATGCCGCCTTCCACTTTCATTACAATTCCTTCCGCTTCTGCCCTTCCTGCAAAGGATGACAAAATCAGATTCACAGCTTCGTTTTCACAATACTGTATCACCTTCTGCTGTTCCAACTCATTACAGATATCAGATATATAATCCTCTGCCTTCTGTATCTGATGGTTCTCCAAACAGGCATATAGATATTGTAAATGATGACGCAGGTCATGGCGGTAACGGCTGGCCAGATTCTGTGACTCCCGTAACGCCGTTATTTCACGCACGGACTGTGCCACCTGCATATCAAGGCTTTTTTGAATCTCCCTCATCCGGTTTTCTTCCTGTCCTTTTGTAAAGTTATACAACAGGAACACAAGATACGCTCCACAACAGATAAATGGCATAAATTCCACGACAACCGGAGCCCCACTGGACAAAAGATCTGTATACACTCTTGTCAGATAATCAAATACATAATATAGCACCGGTATCACACCAAACTGACACTGCATTTTTCTGGAATAACAGGAAATATAACGGACTGCCGGCGTCATAAAGTGCAGCAGGCCAAACAGTAATGGCAGGGTAATCAATAATTCCACCGCATCCAGCATCAATGCTCCTCCGCCCAAAATTTCCACTGTAAGAAGTGCCAGCCAGCGTCGTAACTGGCAGCACAGGTAGGCTGCCATCACAGAGAAAAACGGCCATAATAATTTACCGGTCAGTCCAGATAACAGTAAAATCAACGGAACATGTACCAGCAGCGGATAAATCTGCCTCAAAAAGCCATCCTCCCATACATAGTAAATAATCCCCTGTGCAATTGGAATCAGTGCGATGCATATCCAGAATATAATCCGGTTTTTCCGCCGGTCCAGTGCATCACAGAAGGACGCCGCCAGCACACTTCCAAAAACACTGACTGCCACATTGTTAAGAAGGGACATCCAAAGGCTCATAACGTCACCTGCCCATCTTCAAATGCATTTTTCAGAAATGCACTCTTTATTTCATTGTATTTCCCTCTTGGAATAGGAATTTCCACAAGACTTGACATCGTAATGGTACGATAAGAAAGATTCTTTATATATTCCAGATTCACAAGATATGAACGATGTGGACGTATAAAAGTTCCATAAGGCATAAGCTGCCGGCCCAGTTTATCCATGCTGCCGCTGCATTCATATAGCGTCCCATCGGTCAGATGTATCAATAATGTCCTGTGGATTACTTCGCAGTATTCCAGCTGTTTTAACGCAATCCGGGCAATTCCCGTCTTACAGCGCAGTACAATACTACTGCCATGCTCTTTTTCCATCTGTTCTAACATAGAATCCAGCAGATGATAGAAGCTGCCCTTTTCAATCGGTTTCAACTGGTAATAATATGCTTTCACCTCATAAGACTGCACCGCAAACTCCACAGAAGAAGTAAGAAAAATAATTTTGATATTATTATCAAACTTCCGAATTTCGGATGCCGTTTGGATTCCATCTACCCCCGGCATTAAAATATCCAAAAACAAAATGTCAAAGCGGGTTCCTTTTTCCATTTCATTCAGTAAATCCAGCGGGCTGTGATAGACTTTTGCATCTATTCTGTAATCACGCTCCCTGCGATACTCCTCCAGTAAGCTCTGCAGTTCTTTTAAAACCGTATCGTCATCATCGCAAAATGCTGCCTTTATCATGTTGTATCTCCCATCTATGTGTCAGCTTTATCGAAATATTCTTTTCTTAAGATTCATTATAGGCAGTTTTGGGACCGATGTCCACTGTTTGAGGGATGGGAGTTTTCTATGCGAGATAAGTGAGGGAAAAGCTCCCTCACTTCCGCGATAGGCTCGGGAACAAGTTTACTCGCGTAAAAAAAGACGACCTTTCGCACGGTCGTCCTTTTTGGAGAAGGTATTTTTACTATGGGGTGTAGCAAAAATTATATAATGTATTGGGGGGTTTTTACGTTAATTATAGTACCATTTTCCCATTCAAAAGTGTGCACAAACTTCCAAAAAAATTCACATTCCTTTTATTCAATCTGTATAGCCCATAAATTTCATATTTAAAATACCACTTATTTTTTGCACAAAAGAATGGCTTTTTTAGGCTTCTATTTTGGTCTGACCATTTTCCGCTCTTTTCCTCACCCGTCACTTTTCCTCATTACTCGCGGAACAAAGAATGTGCCTTGGCACATTCTCGCGCCTGCGGCGGTCGCTTGCGACATCTACCTTATACGCCGCAGTGCGCATCCTCGCGGAGCGTTTTTTACTTTACAGGAAAGCAATTTCCTGTAAAGTAAAAAAAGACAGCCACCGATCGGCTGCCCTTTTAAGGAGAAGGTATTTTTACTATGGGGTGTAGTAAAAACTATATATATAATGTATTGGGGGGTTTTTACGTTAATTATAGTACCATTTTCCCATTCAAAAGTGTGCACAAACTTCACAAAAGTTGCACATGCTTTTTGTACACTTTGTATAGTACCTTTTTCCCATTTTCGAAAAAAACCTTCTCTTTGGGTTCTATTCCTCCGTTGTCTCAGTTACAACATCAGCTCCGCTCTGGAATAATGCTTCAAATTCGTCTCTTCCAATCTTTTCTTTTTCCAAAAGAAGGTCTGCTGATTTATGGAGTACATCACTATTTTCCTGAATAATTGCTCTTGCTTTGTCATAGCATTCGTCAATGATACGTTTTACTTCTTCATCAATTTTGGATGCAACACCCTCGCCATAGCCTCTGGTATGTGCAAGATCTCTTCCGATAAACACTTCGTCATCATCATTGTTATAATTAATCAGTCCGACATTTTCAGAAAATCCGTATTTCGTTACCATTGCTTTGGCAAGCTCGGTTGCCTGCTTGATATCCTGTGAAGCTCCGGTTGTGATATCATCAAAAATCAACTCTTCTGCCACACGTCCACCTAAGGAAACAATTATCTGCTGCAGCATTCTTCCCTTGGTATCAAACATTTCATCACGCTCCGGCAATGGCATCGTATAGCCTGCTGCTCCACCACCGGTTGGGATAATGGATACGGTATATACCGGTCCCACATCTGGAAGTACATGGAATAAAATCGCATGACCCGATTCGTGATATGCGGTAATCTTCTTTTCTTTCTCGGTAATAATCCGGCTCTTCTTCTCCGGACCGACACCTACTTTTAAGAAGGATTCCTTAATATCTTTCTGGATAATATAACTTCTGTTTTCTTTGGCTGCAACAATTGCCGCCTCATTTAAAAGATTCTCCAGGTCTGCTCCGGTAAAACCTGCTGTAGTCTGTGCAATCTGTTTCAAATCCACATCCTCTGCCAAGGGTTTATTCTTTGCATGTACCTTTAAGATTTCTTCTCTTCCACCAATATCTGGACGCCCCACATGTACCTTACGGTCAAATCTGCCCGGACGCATAATTGCAGGGTCTAAGATATCGACACGGTTGGTTGCTGCCATTACGATAATTCCTTCGTTGACACCAAATCCGTCCATCTCTACCAGAAGCTGGTTCAAGGTCTGCTCCCGTTCATCATGTCCGCCGCCCATACCGGTTCCTCTTCTTCTTGCCACTGCATCAATCTCGTCGATAAATACGATACATGGTGCATTTTTCTTGGCATCTTCAAAAAGATCACGTACACGGGATGCGCCGACACCAACAAACATTTCTACGAAATCAGAACCGGAAATACTAAAGAACGGAACGCCTGCTTCTCCGGCAACTGCCTTGGCAAGCAGAGTCTTACCGGTTCCGGGAGGTCCCACCAGAAGAACTCCCTTCGGGATTCTCGCTCCCAGTCTGGTATACTTTCTCGGCTCTTTTAAGAAATCTACGATTTCTTCTAATTCTTCTTTTTCTTCCCGCAGTCCTGCCACATTTTCAAAGGTTACATTGCGGTTCTCATCGGTGGTCATCTTTGCCCGGCTTTTTCCAAAATTCATCATCTTGCTGCCACCACCACCGCCTGCTGCCTGATTGTTCATAACAATCATAAACAGAATAAACATTGCTCCAAACACAAGTAAGAGCGGCAATAAATTCATCAGCCAGTTTTCTGCCGGAATATCATTCACCACATAAGAAGTAAATTTCTCCTTATCCATCAGCGATTGAGCCTCACTGACATCCAGCACATATAAGGTCTCTTCTGACTTATCCGTTTTGACAATATCCAGTCTTCCGGTTGGATAAACTCTGTTTGGCTGCACTTCTACAGATTTAATCTCATCATCAGCCAGTTCCTGTTTAAACTGGGCATAATTATAGTCATCCTGATTCAGATGCTGTCCGTCCAGTAAGAACCAGACCAAAACCACAACTACAATCAGACTGATATAAAAGCCCCATCCTCTATATGATTTCTTCACGCAAACTCCTTCCTATCCCAAATCAAGAATGCCAATGTATGGCAGATTGCGATAGCGCTGGTCATAATCAAGACCATATCCTACTACAAATTCATCCGGAATTTCAAAACCGGTATAATCTACCGCAACGTCTGTTATCCTGCGATCCGGTTTATCTAACATTGCACACAATTTTAAGCTCTTCGGTCCTCTGGCGGATAAATCATCCAGCAGATAACGCAGTGTTCTTCCTGTATCAATAATGTCTTCAATGACAATTACATTTCTACCTTCAATAGATTCTTCCAAATCTTTCTTTATGGTGATTTTTCCACTGGACACGGTTGACGCGCCATAACTGGAAACGCACATAAAATCAATTGTTACCGGCACGGTAATACGCTTTGCCAGTTCACAGGTAAAGAATATACTTCCCTTCAGTATGCAGATTAAATGAACGCTTTCACCTTCATAATCCTTGCTAATTCTTTCTCCTAATTCAGCAATTTTACGATCAAGTTCTTCCTCTGAGAGTAATACACGAATCTGCTCACTCATTGTCTTCTCTTCCTCCATAATATTGTATTTCAAAAATCGTCTTCGTTGTACTGCTTACTTTGTAATATGCACTGATCCGGTATCCCACAATCCACAGGATATGAGCACCGTCTGCCACCAACGGAATAGTGTCCCGCTGCTCTTTTAAAATTTTCTCATTTACAAAATACTGCTTCAGCTTCTGTGTTCTGCCCGTCTCATCCAGCACAAAATAATCGCCCGGCTGTCTGTTCCGAATCAAAAGACTATTTTTTATTTTATCATAATCCAGCCATTTCGTATACTTTTTTTTAGAAATTCCTTCCGGTAACTCTTCCCGTTTATAAATCCGACAGGTAAAATCCGGATGTTCTTCTATTGAAATCCCACAACAACCGGCTGGTTGACCGCTTTGTCGTCCGGCCGGCTGACTGGAAGACTGACTGGATAGCATTCCTACCGGTTCTGTAATTTTATGCTCCGGTTGTTTTTCACACTTTTGCAGACGCACACCGCCATAAGTCCGCTCTGCCACCACCTGATAAGGCAGGTTCACGCTTCTTCCCGTCTGCATGGCAAAAAGTTTCTGTACCAGTTCTACATGGGTTCTTGTAATATCTTTACTGCTTGCGGCCGTCTCACAGATACACTCCTTTATAATGCTTGTATACAGGATTTCCGGTTCTTTTAAAAGCTCCTCCGATATCAGGAAGACCTGCGTCTTTCGGGAATCTCTTTCTACATATTGTGCCCTTTTTTCTTCTATTACAGCAGACAGATATTCCTGTGTCTTCCGGATGTCATCCCCCAGCTGTTCCATATGGGCATAAACTCCGGCATTCAGTTCCTCCAACACCGGAAGTACCTGATTACGGATCCGGTTTCTGGTATAATCCAAAGATGCATTGGTAGCATCTGTACAGTAGCTTTCACCTTTTTCTTTTAAATAATTTTCGATTTCCACCCTTGCCGTATGAAGAAGCGGACGGATAATGCCTTCTCTCACCGGTGGAATTCCAGCCATGCCACGCATGCCGCTGCCCCGGATCATATTCCAGAGCATGGTCTCTGCCAGATCATTACGGTTATGGGCAACTGCAATTTTCCCTTCCGGCGCACCCAATTCTTCTAACGCTTTATGAAAACTTTCGTATCGTAAATTTCTTCCCGCCTCTTCTTCCGAATATCCATGCTGCTTTGCATATTCCGGCACATCATAATCATAGCGGAATAGCTGCACCTGATACCGCCTGCAAAGTTCCTCCACAAATGCTGCATCCTGAAGGCTTTCTTCGCCCCGAATGCCATGCTGCACATGGACTGCTGCCAGCGTAAAGGAAAGTTTTTCTTTCAATTCCAGCAGATGCAGCAGCAGGCATACGGAATCTGCGCCACCGGACACTCCGGCAACCACTACATCCGACTGCTCAATCATATGATATTGTTCCAGAAAAGATTCTACACCAGGAATCATATTATTTCTCCCAAATTGCGGTAGCAAGCACCGTCATATCGTCTGCCGCCTTTCCTCCGGTAAAAAGTAACACCCGCTCTAAAATGCGCTTTGCAAGAATTGTTGCATTATTAGTCTCAATGCTTTCTATGATTTCCTGCATGGTTTCTTCCGGATTCGGCACATGTAAATATTCTAGCACACCATCTGATACCATGACAAGGAAATCTCCGTTATATAAGTCCTTTTCGCTTTTTTCCATATCCAGTTTATAAGACACGCCCACCGGAAGACTGGTGGAAATAAGACATTCCACTATGCCATTTCTCCGGATAAAGGTTGCCGCCGCTCCGATTTTATAAAAACGGCAGGTTCCGTCATATAAATCCAGTTCACTGATATCCACCGTGGAAAATAAATCCTCCTGCCCTTTCATCACCATGGCAGAATTCATCATGCGGGCTGCCGTTTCCACATCAAAACCCGCCTCCAGAAATTTTTCCACCAGTTCAATGACCATTTCACTTTCCTTGCAGGCAAGACTTCCAGAACCCATGCCATCCGATAAGCACATGACCATTTTTCCACTTTCCGGCTCCAAAAAAGAAAAGTTATCCCCGGAAACTGCTGCTCCATCCTTTACCATCCGGGCTACGCCATAAATTGCCTGAAACCGCGGCTCTTCTTCATAAGTATAGAGGTTGACGCCTTTTCCAATCAGCGTCTTGGTATCCTTCTCCGGAATCATGCGCCGGTTCAGTGCTCCGGCTACTGCCTTTGTCAGTTCTCTCGTAGTGACACAGCCATCTTTTACCATGACTTTCATCACAAGCTGCCAGCGGCCGTTTTCCTTTTCCCAGAGCTGTTCATCAATCACTTTTATGCCCCGCTCCCTTGCCCGGTAAGCTATGTCCTGCAGATTTGACCGGCACTCTTCTGTAATATTTTTCTGCTTCTTTGCACAATCCTCCATGATATATGCCATGGCATCCAGCTGCTCGGCTATGACCTCACGGTTTTCTACCAGCCGGTTGTACCACGCCATATTTAAAGAAGCTTTTTCAAATATCCGAAGAGCCTCCGCCGTCATTTCCTGCATATAGGGGCAATATTCTTCCATTTTCTTTTCAATATCGCGGTTTGTCTTTCCCGCCTCCCGGATAGATTGCAGCAGTGACGACAGATAGCCGTACATGGGGCTGTCATCCTTTTCCCAGCAAAGAGCGCACTGGTCGCAGGAAACACACATTTTTCCAGTTATCTCATTTTGCATCCTGCCCATTTCCTCTGCCGAGAAACTGGTATGTTCCACATTCATCCGCCCGAATATATCCGAAAGGCTTTGAAAGGACTTTGCATAGGTCAGTAGTTTTTCTTCTTCATTACTCTTTATCTCCGGTATTGGCTGATTCATAAATGTGAATTCCAGGAAGCTATGTATGATACGGCTTAACACCATGGTGGCTGCAAATATAAAGACTCCTTCTAAGACCGCCATTTCCGTCCGCATTCCGTCTCTTACGTTTAACATTTCTCCAAATACGGATAATAAGGTTGCCGAACAGCCTGCGCCAAAGGCAGCTATCCAGGTATAACAGCCTTTATTTACCCATTCTGCCAGCTTGATGATTACTATGGTTACCAGCAGTGTCATTACATATTTTGTCATCAGTGTCAGTGGCAGCATAAATGCCATTCCAAGAAACATTCCGATTCCCAGCAGCAGCCGTCCGCCCCGTTCCAGGTAAGCTGCCGCAAAATATGCCGGGATAAAAGGGTAGCAGCCTGCAAATCCTAATTTACACACTGCTACCCCTATAAAACATATTACCGCCTGTTTCGTTCTCAATTTCTTCATTTCCATTGTTCCTCCTTCTCCTGTCATTTGTGACAGCAGAAGCTATTATAGAAATGTTTGTCCGAAATCTTTGTCAAACCGTTGTCTCATTCCAAAAAAGTTTTCGGCAAAAAGCGGAATGGTTTGTCTATTTTAAGTTTTTCTATGGTCTTTATGTTTTCGAAGCTGTTCTACTTCTTGTCTTCCTTGAAGATAATCTCATTTTCATGGGTCAGTCCCAGCTTGCTCTTTGCCTGGTCTTCAATATATTCCTGACTCTTGGTATATTCTTCGTAATTATCCAGCTGATTCTGACGTTCTGTTTCATCTTCTAAAGATTCCGTCAGTGCCTTCTCTCTGGCAGTATACTCCTGCTCCTTCTGGTAGAGCTTAACAATCTGAACTGACATAATCACCAAGAACATTATCGCAATCAAAGAGATACAGATTCTTCCGTTTCGTTTCTGTTTTCTTTTTCTTCGACTATTTGTCATACTCATTTCCTCATCTATAGTTTACATAACACCATTCTAATAGTTTTACGGATTTTTTTCAACGTTTTTTGTAATTTTCGTAATAATCTTCTGATTTTCCCTTTCAGGAAACGTAAGGGTACTGCCACCATGCGAAATACTGCCCGCAATGGTTTCCCCACTACTTGAAACAGTTTCTTAAATACTTTTACGATTCCCTTCACCAGCCATGGACTGATGGCATAATTGCATAACAGCATCCCAACGCTCATGCCCAGCATGCAAAAGCCCCGGATTGCTCCGTCATTTTCCCGACAGAGCATAATAAATATAAATATGGCGCTTCCGATGCAGTACAGCATATCCTCCACTGCAACCACTCCGGTTCTATGAGGTATCAGCCTGCGCAGAATCCGAAACAGGTCAAAGGCTAAGATTAATAATATCCCCGCCAGCATGAACAAGAGGAACCTTAAGGCTTCACCGGAAATTTCCGGGCTGATTTCTATCATTTAAACAACCTGCCTAAGAAGGATTCTCCGCCACCTTTGTGATAAGTTTCCACATCAGAATAGGTTAAGCCATCAATTTTCCCTGTGACATCCACTTCCCCCTGTTCTAAGGACAGGCGGTTTACATGAAGGTCATTTCCCTTTATCAGAAGCATTCCCTGTTCTGTTTCCAGTAAAATCTCATTTACATCAAAAGAAAGCACATCCAGCACTCCGCTGAAGTTTGCACTTTTCCGGTTTGCCAACAATACTTTATGTGCTTTTGCTGTTTTCAATTCTTCCATTCAGTCTCATACTCCTTTACCCGAAAGTTAGTCCTTTCCAAAATATATGAGACTGTTTCTCTTTTTATGCGTTTTTACTCTTTTACAGATAGCGGAATAATTCTCCTGCCTCTTCTTTCTTGGTGGTATCTGCGATTGCAACCACTTCTACTTTCACCGTCTTCTGGCCAAACATGATTTCGATGATGTCACCTGCTTTTACATTGACGGATGCTTTCGCCGGTTTGCCATTTACGGTGACACGTCCGGCATCACAGGCTTCGTTGGCAACGGTTCTGCGTTTAATCAGGCGGGTTACCTTTAAATATTTGTCTAATCTCATTTGCTTACCTTCTTTCTTTTTTGAAATTCGAATGAAAACAGATATCTTTTCCTTCTTTCAAGTACAGCATGTACAGGAAACAATCCTGCCAAATCAGAATGTTGTAATTGCAAGGCTGCGTTTTTTCTTTTCTGATAAAACCAGTCTTTCCAATGTTTGACAAAATGCGGTGGATTGTTCGTCTGCATGCGGATACATGAACGAGACGGTTAGGGCGGCTTGCATTCTTTGGAGCAACCGGCAACGCTGACACAGGGATGTGTCAGCGAGGCGCAATTGGAGCATGGATGCGACTTTGCGCCGGTTGCCGGAACAGCCATTTTTTTTAAAAGAATGCCTAGCCGCCCTTACTGGTGAGTGTCGTATCCGCAGCAGACGGACAACCGCCGCATTCCGTCAAAGCAACCGGAAAGACAGGTTCTGCCAGAAAAAACGCAGCCCTGAAATTACCACGCATTCTGATTTCACGCAGCATTCTTTCCTGTACATGCTTTACTTTAAAAAAGTGAAAAATAAATCTCTTTCTCATTCGAATTTCAATAAAAAAAGGTGTAGCAAAAGCAGTTTTCTACTTTCGTTACACCTCTAATCAGAATCATTTTATCAACTTATTTATTGATTAAATCTTTTAAAGCTTTTCCTGCTTTGAACTTAGGTGCTTTAGAAGCTGGAATAACCATCTCTTTACCGCTCTGTGGGTTTCTTCCTGTTCTTTCAGCTCTTTCAGATACTTCGAAAGTACCGAATCCAACTAACTGGATTTTCTCACCTTTTTTTAATTCTTCAGCTACGATATCAGTGAAAGCTTTTAAAGCTACCTCTGCATCTTTTTTAGATAAAGCTGTTTTTTCAGCCATAGCTGATACTAATTCTGCTTTGTTCATGTTAAAATTCCTCCTCTGGATTTTATAATTCTTCTTGAGGTCTACACTCTCCAAGATTACCTACGAATATATTTATACTTGTTTTTCCTTTATTTGTCAAGGAAAATACGGTAAATTAAGGCATACAATTTGGTCTATAACATTTTATTGATTTTGTCCAAAACTGCTTTTCCAAGGACTTCATATTTCTGCTCTGCTTCTTCCATAGATGAACCCTTCACACCAATGTAGAATTTTACTTTCGGCTCGGTACCGGATGGTCTTACACAGAACCACGCAGCATCGTTTAATTCATAGTAAAGTACATTAGAGCTTGGAAGTCCTGTTGCTGTTACTGCTCCGGTTGCAAGGTCTGTAATGGTATCCTTCTTGTAATCACGTACTTTTTCAACTTTATAGCCACCGATTTCAGTTAAAGTTTCGCTGCGCAGTGTATCCATGATTTCCTGAATCTTAGCCAGACCCTCGATTCCCTTTAATGTAATAGACTCAACATGGTCTTTATAGTATCCATATTTTTCATACATGGCAAGCATTGCATCCCAAAGAGTCATATTCTTGGTCTTGTAATATGCAGCAGCCTCACATAACGCCATAGATGCTACCACTGCATCCTTATCTCTTGCATAGGTTCCGGTCAGGCAGCCGTAGCTTTCTTCCATACCAAAGAGGTAGGTTCCTTTTCCGGTCTTTTCGAACTCTAAGATTTTGCCACCGATAAACTTGAATCCGGTTAATACTTCGATTAACTGAATGCCATAGTATTCTGCAATGGCATCTGCCATATTGGTAGACACGATGGATTTGATAAACGCACCATCTGCCGGCAGGGAGCCGTTGATTGCTTTCTTCTGTCCGATGATATAATCACCAATCAGGCAACCGGACATATTTCCGGTTAAGGAATGATATTCTCCCGTCTTAGAATCCTTTACATATACACCGAGGCGGTCTGCATCCGGGTCAGTTGCAAGGATTAAGTCTGCATCTACTTTCCTGCCCAGTGCAAGTCCCAATGCAAATGCTTCCTCTGCCTCCGGGTTCGGATAACTTACGGTTGGGAAATCTCCATCCGGAAGCTCCTGTTCCGGAACAACATATACATTTTCAAAGCCAAGCTCTTTTAACACACGGCGGACCGGGATATTTCCTGTTCCATGTAATGGTGTGTATACAATCTTAAGGTCTTTGCCTACTGCATCAATGGCATCCTGATGTACCACAAGCTTCTTAAGCTCTGCAATATAAGCATCATCGATTGCTGCACCGATGGTCTCATAAAGGCCTGCTGCCCTGGCATCCTCTAAGGACATGGTCTTAACGGTACTGTAATCAGTTACTTTCTTTACTTCATCCATAATTCCGGTATCATGAGGTGGTGTAATCTGTGCACCGTCCTCCCAGTATACCTTGTATCCATTGTATTCTGGCGGGTTGTGGCTTGCTGTAATATTAATTCCGGCAGTGCATCCTAATTTACGGACTGCATAAGATAATTCCGGTGTTGGTCTTAATGACTCAAATACATATGCTTTGATTCCGTTTGCTGCAAGGCAAAGTGCGGATTCATCTGCAAATTCCGGTGACATATGTCTGGAATCGAAGGCAATTGCCACACCCTTATCCTGTGCATTTACTTTTAAAATATAATTTGCAAGACCCTGTGTTGCTTTGCGGACAGTATAGATGTTCATACGGTTGGTACCGGCACCGATCACCCCACGTAATCCTGCTGTACCAAACTCAAGATCTTTATAGAAACGATCCTCAATTTCCTTGTCATTGTCTTTGATTGCCTGAAGTTCAGCCTTGGTTGCCTCATCAAAATACGCTCCCTCAAGCCATGCTTCGTAAGTTTCCTTGTAACCCATTCCTGATTTCCTCCTGCTTTTCATTTATGTTGTTTACCAAAAGAACCTGCCAGTGGCAGCCTCCTTCGGATGTCTCGCCCTTTCATTTCTCCCACTAATTCGTAAGACTGTTAACTACCTGATTTAATGTACTTGTCGAAGAATTATTGTTACTGGTTAATGTATCAATAATTTCACTCAATGCCTTCCTATATGCATCAGAGTCACTGGATGAACTTCCACTGGAGCTGTTAGTTCCACTGGAATTCGATGTACTGTCGGAATGCTTATGCTCCACGGTTGTGTTCTCTTCATTTCCGGCAGTTTCCGTCGATTCTGTCTCTGTACTGCCCGTATCATCACCTGACAACGCAATCTCTATCTGCGCTTCCGGCGAATTTACATATAGCCGCTTCGACCAGGTATCATATCCATCTGCAGTAATCTGTATGGAATGGATGCCATACTGCAACTGTAATGGCTGTGTATAATCAACCTGACTACCATCAATATACATCAAAGCGCCTGCAACATCAACCGCAAAGGTTAAAGTACAATATTTCGGATCCTCACCCTTTATGGAATCCACATCCACGGAGGTCTGCTCATTTCTTGTTACAGCTACCTCTGTGGAACCGCCGTAGCCATTGCCGGCAACGGTTAATTCATAGGTTCCTTCCGGCACCTCTAACTGCATATTCTCCGTGATCTTATAATAATTCTTATGATTCAGGCTTAACCAGCCGCCCTCTAATGCCTGTGTATTTACAAGCTGGATGACTCCATGTCCTGTTGTAACGGACACTGACAGCACTTTCCGGTCAATTCCCTGTATTCTTAAGGTGTCCTGTCCGGTAACTGCGGACAATTCTATGGCTGCATCTCCGGAAAACACTTGTAATTCTTCATCATAAGAATACTTTGTGTCTCCGATGGTAAATATCTTATCTTCTTCATTATAGGAAAATTTTCCGATATCGTCCATCTCCCATGCATCTGCCGACTGCTCCACCTTTTCTAATATCAGGTCTTTGTCCCGTAGTGTTAAAGTAACCACTTTTCCCGGTACCATGGATGCTGCCGAAATCAGACTGCCATGTCTGTCTTTAAAAATTGTCCCGTCTGTATAAGAATACTGTTCATAACGTCCCGTGTCAATATTCAGAAATGTCATTGTTGAAAGTGTTGTATCAACACCACTTACCGTATACAGGCTGCTTTCCTCTGCCTGTGTCTCTTCCTCCGTTGCTGCCTCAACACCTGATGCATAGCCTTTCATGCTGACAGGCCCATCGTCTTTCTTTCCACAGCCGCTCAAGGCCACAAATACTGTGAAAATAACCAAGGCCAACAGCCAGTGCTTCCCTGATTGCTTCATTTCGCACCTCTTTTTCTCCTGTATGCTCTTTTCCTCCGGCAATTGCCTGTACATGATTATACATGATTATTCCACAAAATAAAATAACATTCTTAAAAACTGCTGGCGGATTTCTTCCTGTTCGATAACCCGGTTCAACTTCTCAATGTCTCTGCCGGACACCCACGCCTTATTGGCATTAAAGTAGTGATTTGCCACTTTCCAGAACTTCTGTGGGTATGCCATCCTTACATAAAGCTGCTCCCATTCCTCTGGTAATAATTTTCGTCTTTTTTCGTAAGCTGCCAGCATATCCGTTGCCAGTCCGATATTAAAATTATGTTTTTCCATCAGTTTCCGTAAGAAATGCGCCAGATCCCCTACCAGCACATCATAATGTGCCTGTTCAAAATTTGTAATTATAATTTTACCATGGGTAAATAATACATTATGCTGGTTAAAGTCTCCATGGCAGATTCCATACATTGCTGCTTCCCGGCTCTGCTTTCCGCTCTGCCCCTGCGTTTCACCCGGATTTGGTTTCATCAGCCGATGTTCCACGTCCAGTGCCTGTTTTAAGAAAATCTCATAATTGCGCATAAATATCATTTCAAACTCATTCTTTTTATGCTTTCCATGAATATAATTGCGCACCTTTTTAAGCTCTCGGTTGTGCCGGAATACCTCCATGGCATAATCCTGTCCGCCAATTTTTAAATTTTCATCCTCCACCTTCTGAAGGACAAGATGCAGCTTTGCCAGTTCTTCTACCGCAGCAAGTACATCATCACGGCTCCTGGTCTCACACTCTCTGCCCTCCATATATTTTCTGGCATAGTACCATGTTTCATCCACCTCCTGGGCTAAAATTTCTCCTTCCCTGGTATGTATGATTTCATCTGCTTCTATTCCATTTTCTTTCAGACGGAGCAAAACATGTTCTATAGCTTCCACTCTGCCTTTTGACCCGCGAAAAGATCCTATTATTATTTTTCCGCCCTCTGATGTCGTGCAGATATAGGTTCCCCTTCCTTTCTGGATGGCGGTTACCTCAAACGGATACTGTTCTAACAACTGGCTCGATAAATTATACACAAAAACCCCTCCATACGACGAATTCGCACAAATCTTTATGCGTCTTTCTATCATATGAAGAGGTTCTTTAAAGTATAACCTGTCAGATATTCTTTTGTATTCTTTTCCGGTTCTTCAATTACCACATCTAAAAGCTTTGCCAAAATGTTCCCTATCTGCGGACCGGGCTTCACACCAAGTTCTATTAAGTCCCGTCCGTTAAGTGCAAGGTCTTTTAGTGTCAGACAGTCTGCATCTTTGATTATTTTATCATAAATCTTATGATATCCGTCCAATGCTTCCAGCTTTTCTTTCCTCTGATAATCACTCTGGGCTAAAATATCTGCTTTCTTCAGTTCAAATATAACCGGATAGCACTCTAATCCCGCTTTCTGTATTGCCTTTCGTACGGACTCCGGTGTCAGTGCCGGGTTAATATCGTGAATTGCCACCAGCCGGCAGACCATATCAATGGTTGCATTGTCGAATTTTAATCTGCGTAAAATTGTCTTCGTCTTCTTTGCTCCCACCTGCGGATGCTCGTAGAAATGGTCAATTCCATCTTCATCTGTACTGCGGCAGTCGGGCTTTGCCACATCATGAAATAATGCTGCAAGCCGTAGCACCTTGTCTGCTTCCACACCTTTTAACACTTCAATGGTATGCTCTCCTACTGTATAACAGTGATGGGGATTATTCTGTGGTGTACGCATCATCACCGAAAATTCCGGCAGTACCACATCAGCAATTCCTGTGGCATATACGGTATGCATCTCCTCCGGATGGACTGAGGTAAGAAGCTTAACCAGTTCTACCTGAATACGCTCTGCACTGACCTTTTTTAACATCGGTGCAAGCTCCTGAATCGCTTCTGCTGTCTCTTCTTCTATATCAAAGCCCAGCTGTGCCGCAAAACGCACTGCCCGAAGCATCCTTAAAGCATCTTCCCCAAATCTCTCCTTTGGTTCTCCTACACAGCGGATGATGCCACGCTTTAAATCTCCTGCTCCGTCAAAAGCATCCACCAGTCCCCGCTGTTCATTATATGCCATGGCATTAATGGTAAAATCCCTGCGTTTTAAATCCTCTAAAAGATTATCTGTATAGGTTACTTCCTTCGGATGTCTGGCATCCTCATATTCGCCATCAATCCGGTAAGTTGTCACCTCATACCCTTTTTTATCCAGCATTACCGTTACCGTTCCATGCTCAATTCCGGTATCGATGGTGCGCCCAAAAATTTCTTTTACGTCTTCCGGATAAGCAGAAGTGGTGATATCCCAGTCCTGAGGCACACGTTGAAGGAGGGTGTCTCTGACACACCCTCCTACTGCATATCCTTCAAAGCCTGCTTCCTGCAGCTTCTCAATTATAAACTTAACATGCTCTGGAAGCTTCATTACCATACGTTTTCCCGTTTCCTTTGCCTTACTTCTGTTCCTGTTCTTCAAAGAACTTATACGTTCCTTTGGATTCTGCTTTTACTGCATACAGAAGATCATCTGCCACTTTAATCATTTCATCAATGTCTTCTGCCTTCTTTACCTGATTGGAAGAAATAATACCAATAGAGCAGGAAAGTAATTTCTTATCATCAATCTCAACCGGCTGTCCGATTTCTTTTGCAATCAGTTCCCTGAACCCATCCTGTTTCTTAATCTCTTTATAGATAGCCTTTGCGGTATCCTCTAAGGTCTTTTTTTCTCCGGTGTAGAGGAAAATAATAAATTCATCACCACCGAAACGTGTCACAAAGCCCTTGTCCCTGCAGACCCTGCTGAAGATATTTGCCATGGACTTAAGCAGCAAATCTCCCACATCATGTCCAAAGGTATCATTATATCCTTTGAAATTATCCAGATCGATAAACATAATACCAAACTCATGCTTCATGCGGCCCTTTTTAATCTTCTGGATAATTTCCCCGATGTTCTGATAGAATCCCTTCCTGTTGAGAATTCCTGTCAGCTGATCGGTTACTGCAGATTTATACAATGCAGCATTCATTTCATAGAGCTTCTCATATGCATAGAGACGATTCAGTGCATACTGTACCTCCCGGAACAAAAGCTCATAAATCCGCATATCACTCTCATCTAACATATACCGGCTGACAGAGGAATGCCAGTTATCCTTCATCAGAATATATGCTATCATAATGCTTGTTACTTTTCCATTGTCAAAGAATGGAATGGCAACAAGGGAGCATACATTATCTTCATCAAACAGTTTGACCACATTCAGATGTTCCGAATAGTTACTGCTGATTTTCGATACAACAAACCCTCTCTGTGTCTTTTCGAACACTTCCTTTAAATACTTCTGCTCCTTCATAGAAAGGCTGGCTTCTGTATTATCATAAAGTACCTTTGGTTTTCTTCCATGATACTGTATATATAATGCCCGGTCCAAATTAAAGTGATACAGGAATGTCCGCATCACATTCTCTACCATTACTTCTGCCGAAACATCCGTCACATCAATGGTCTTCTGCCATGTCGACAGAAAATCCATCTGACGTCGTTCCTGCTTGTAAGCACGGTTAATGCTTTCCTGCTTCAGCTGCATTTCCATCTCCAGGGTAGATATCACATGAAGAGGTTCTTCTGATAAATACTGTTCCAATGGCTCTAATACCTTAATTTCTTCATCTGTGAGAGAATGGGTATTATCCTCAAGATATTGTTTTAAGATTGCCTCTTCATTGCTCTTAAGTTCCATTCTTCCTGTCTGCCCATAAAAGCGGATCCTGTCCTTACGGAACACCTGATAACAGAAAAACTGGTTTCCCTCAGTCCGCACCAGATGTGTCTCTGCACAATTAAAATCTTCAAATGCTGACGAATCATTACCGGAATCCATTTCAAGTAGTGCCCGTGTGAAATGATAAAGGAACATATCATCATCACAACGTGCATAATCGTGGATGATTCCCAGATCATTCTGAAGCTTTTCTTTTTCAATTATGTAATTTAAGAACTGTTTGCAGTTATTGAGGTACTGTTCACAGTTGAAGCGGTTGCCAAGCTTCTGATTGCACAATGCTAAGAGTCCATACAATTTACTTAAATTACAGACCCTCAGACTATTTAAATGCAGACGTTCAATGGCCTTCATACAGCGCATCAGATATTCATTGGCTTCCTTGAATTCTTCTGCTGCAATACAGTTAATTGCCATATTGTAATATACTTCCGCAATATCCTCCGGCAATTCCAGATTATATAAAATTTCTACTGCTTTCTGAAAATAACGCTTTGCAAGGTCATTCTGTCTTAATGCCGTTAAAGTATAACCGATTCCCGAGAAAATACGTCCACTTTCCACGGAGCATTTATTATCCAGTGCTTCGAAAGTTCTTACCGAATACAGCAGCGCAATCGGATACATACCGTTGCTAGACGCCAGCATAATGTTCTTCTGGTATGCATTGTAAATAAGCTGTGTATTGCCAATTTCTGTTGCCAGTCTGATTCCCTTACTGAAATAAATAAGCTGGGATTCGGAATAATATGCCTTTGCTACAATCTCCGGCTTATTGTCATAGGCATACACATAAATGTACGCCAGATGATTCCGGTAGTCATATTTTATTAATTTTTCAATCATGGCATCGCTGACTTCCACGTTCTGTGCGCAGAAGAAAATATTATTCCAGCCTGCCATCTTCGCCTGTATTTCTACCAGCTCTGCTTCAAACTGACCACGCTCCATGCCGCCTTCTGTTGCAATATTTTTTGCAACACCTGCACATTCAGTGGCTTCCTGCAGTTTTGACTGATACATATAAATTACAGAGCGGATATAATATGCATAAAAGCGCATCCTGCGGTTCTTTTTCTTCTCTGCAAGCTGTAAGATACTCTCACTTATTTCCAGCGCTTTTGGCAAATCCCTCATATATACCGATACATATGCATAGAACTGCCAGAGTTCGTATTTCACTTCATCCGATACGGTAAAATTTTCAAATCTGATTCTGCGGTCTACTTTTTCCAGATAAAACAACGCCTGTTCAAAATCCATGAAAAAAACAAGATTCTGCAATGTTCTGATATCATCTGCAATACTTTCTGCTGTAATAACCTCATCTCTTTGTTCCCGGGATTCTCCGGCATTTCCAATGCGGAATATTGCAACATTATTGTCCAATTCCTCCGTTACGCTTTCCCAGCCCGGCAGCATATATTCCGGCAGACGCTGCTGCTCATTCATACCGAGAACGATTCCGATATTCTCTGTATGCTCTGCTTTTAACAGTTCATAGACTATTTCTAGGGTTCCCTTTCCGGCAAACTGCATACGGTTAATCCAAAGCATAAACGGCTGTATCTTAGAAACTTCAACAAGCATTGCCACAATAGCATCATGCATCCGCTCCCGCTCATAGTCAACTTCTGTATACAATAAACTCTCTTTCCGGATACATTTTCCGGTCTCCCGGTATGCTGCAATAATCGGACGCTGCAGGGAATAGACATTACACTTGTCCAGAAATTCATCAAATGTCATCTCCTTCTGCTGGTCGAAAAGTTCAAAAATCAAATCCAGAAACGGCTCATATGCTCCCGATAATTTCTCTGCCCGGAATTCGTGGGCTGCAAAATGAACCTTTTTATTATTTGTTATCTGCTCTGATATTTCCAGCTGCTTTAATGAAAAATCATTACTGTATTTTGCCAGAACAATGTTGTGTTCTTTCTTTCCAATCTGTGCAAAAACCTGTTCCAGAATACTGTTATAATATTTTTGAATCATCTGTTTCCCCCTCAGAAATATTCAAAAAGGCTCTGAAAATATATGATAATTTCCTGTTATCATATACCTCCCTTTCTCTTTCTGTAATAACCTGTCTGGTATTTATAATTTATATATTAGTATAGTCCTCAAACCCACGGATTGTCAATGTTTGTTGCGACTTTTTGAAGGGAGTTTGAATGAAGTCCTGAAGCAGGTTTTAATAGAAATCCAGTCCTTTTCCGGTATCATTTATTTTCATAAAAATACAGCTGCTTTATAATGCATGTATTGGTAATTGCAGAAATTTTAATGCAGCTCTTGCTGCAATCTCCGTCGGGTCAACTATATTTTCTCTGATTCCTGCCAAGGAAAAAGCAATTGGTAATTCAGTACATCCCAGAATCACACTTTGCGCACCCTGTTTAATCAAGGATTTTAAAATATCGTCAAGTCCGTACTTTTCTACATCCTTTTTTCCAGCTTTAATACACTGATAGATTACTGCCATAATTTTCTGTTGCTGCTCTGCATTCGGATAAATCGTTTTGATTCCCTGTGCCCGAAGCTCTTTCTCATAAACCCCACTCTTTATCACGCCATCCGTAGCCAATACGGCTGCACATGATATATTCTGCTCTTTTAAAGCTTTTACTGTCTCGCGGGGCATATGCAATATCGGGATATCAGTAAATATTTTTAACCGGTCATAAAAAAAATGTGCTGTGTTACAAGGTATCATCAATAAATCTGCTCCCATATTTTGCAGACTTACTGCACTTTTTACCATCTCTGGTATAGGATCCTCTCCATTTTCAAGAATAGCTTTCGTTCTATCCGGAATATTCGTGTTACAATCAACACAAACATGCACATAGTTCTGATCGCAGTCTGCATCTGACACTTCAAAAATCTTTTTCATTAAATCGCAGGTAGCCATCGGTCCCATGCCACCAATAATACCTATTGTTTTTTTCAATTCCGTTCCTTCTTCCTCAGGTCATGTGTCAAAGCTCAGAAAGCCCGGAAATCATTATCATTTCCAGGCTTTCCTTGTAATGTACTTCAAATTTTCCATCAAAATCTGACATGCTGTATGTTTACATCATTTTTTAAGTTTTTAATACTCTACCTTCCACATATAGCGTCGTGTTGTCAGTGGATGCTGTCTCTCCTCAGCCAAAGCCTTATTATAAACCGGATATACATTTGTGAATAAGGAATGGTTAAAATAGTCTACGACTGATGCATCAATTGTAGACAGCCCTAAATCCTTTGCATCAATTACTTCAATCCGTTTTGCATAAGTCTTCAAAAACTTCAATGCACGTTCATCCAACGGTCGATTGGTTCCCTCAGAAACCTGAAGCACAAATGGTACTTCTTTATCTGTAATTTCGAAAGGTCCATGGAAAAATTCCCCACTGTGAATACTGGAAGAATGAATCCACTGCATTTCCATAAAAATACATATACTTTGCATATATGCTGCACCATAACCCGCTCCGCTTGCCATAGTATAAATAATTTTATCATCTTTATATTCCTTGGCAAACAGTTCAGCCCGTTTTTCCACATGCTTACATGCATGTTTCACAATACCATCAATACGTCCAACACCATCCATAAATTCTTCATAATGCTCATACCCTTCTGTCTGATTCAACAGTTCCACTGCCACCAGAAGTGCACAGATAATTTTTTCACCAGCAATATCCTTATTATCCCCAAAAGTATAATTGATAATATAATCACCAAATGGGGTAATCTCTGATTCCTCTTTCCATGTCAGAATAATTACAGCTGCACCTTTTTCCTTTGCCAGCTTCGCTGCATTAATTGTTTCCGGTGTATTTCCCTTATGGCATGATAAACACACGATTACATTTTTCCCCAAATCCTTCGGAGTACTATATACAAATTCATTACTATTAATTAGTGCTGACTTAATATTTGCACATTCTCTTTCCATAAATGTTTTCGCTGGATAAAGTGCTCCATTAGAGCCACCACATCCCACAAAATATAATGCTTTAATACCGCCTTCTTCTTTTCTGCTTTCTAAAATTTCTGTAATTACATTCTTGATTTCTGTTGGTTTCATTGATAATCCTCCTATAAATATTTTTAATACATTGTTGTTATATTATTCTGCAAGCATTGGTCTTGCTAATTTCTGAATATATGAAATTTCTTCCTGGCTCAGTTTACAATACTCACTATTATCCATACTACATCCGGCATCCTGCACATACATCATTTTGGTATCCTTTTCTACAATAGTAAAAAACCAACGCTCTTTAGGTACATTGTATAAAGTTCCTTTCTCCACCGGAGTTAATTCAATATTAAACTTTCCATCTATTCTGTCCGCTGTAATAATAATACATTTTCCAGAAATCAAAATGAATTGTTCATCTGTCGTATGATGTATCTCTAAATGTTCTAACCCATCAATGTCATTATTCGGTTTCCAATTTTTAATACAAACAACCCATTTTTCATTCCGATATGCACATTCTATTCCTTCTCCATCATATCTGTAACTTGTCGGCTTTATATCCATATACTGTTCCTCCCTAAACCTTTTTAATTATTTCTATTATCAATTATTCTTCCTGCAATTGGCATTCCATACCCAAACGCTCCTTCGACACCGCAAATCTTTGAAGCGAATTCTGCTCCAGCCTGCATGGCTTTCTTTAAAAGTTCTTTAGCATTCCCATCATCTTTACTTTCTTCTTTAAAAAATTCCGGGTCTTTATGCCGTAAAATATATGTCAAAAATGTCGCGAAATAAGAGTCTCCTGCACCCATAGTATCCATAATGCTTTCTGCCTTTACAGCTTTTTCATACATCATTTCACCATGGTATAAAATGTATGAGCCAGCTTCTCCTATTGTTCCCAGAACAAATGGGACTCCAAGCTCTTTTACTTTATTCATTTCCCTTTCGCGTTCTTTATCACTTAAATGTGCACAGGAAAGCATCGCCACTTTAATATGCGGACAAATTTTTTTCAGATATTCGTCTGTCCATCGATTTGAAAAATCAAATGCAACCGGAAGACCCAAAGAAGCAATTTCTTCTATGTCATCATCTATATAGGCATTCAGATTTGTATAAATCAGATCAAACTTTCTTATATATGAAAAATCTTCCTGCGTAAAATCATAAGGATACTCTTTTGCCACACCTCCATGATTGGATCCGATAAATACGCGATCTCCCTGATTCAGTGTCACACATGCAAATCCATTTTCACCTTCATAATTCCTGCTATGTGAAAAGTCTACATTCATATTTTTCAGTGCTGCCTGAATGCATTCTGCTACTTCATCATTTCCAAATTTACCTAAAAATGCACTTTCTGCATTATTCATATGCGCATATGCACATGTGTTAACACACTGACCTCCTGGATACATTTTCCCCCTGGAAAGATATTTGTCACAAACTGCATCTCCAATTGCAATTATTCTAGGCTGTCTCATTTTTATTTCTTTCTCCTTTCTTTCAATTTTTCTTTCACCCAGACTCCCTCACCTCTTCTTTTTGCAACAAGCAATTATTTTTCCAGATTCGCTCTTTCATTTTTTCAGATAGCCATTATTAATATTTATGTATATCTGGCAATCCATCATGAGGTGGCAGTTCCCACAGCCTGTCAGAATAACACAGGCTGTGTGCTATTACTGTTTTCTTTATTTTGCCACCACCGGTTTTTATCAGAAAACAAAATATCCGATTCCTGTTGCTACTAATACCGATACAATTGTACATACAAGTCCCGGCCGCATATAGCTGTGATTAAATATGAATTTTCCAATCTTCGTAGTACCTGCCGTGTCAAAAGCAAGACCTGCTATACACTGGCTGGAATCCGGGATAAAGTAGTTGGATGAGCATGCCATCCATCCACCTACGATAATATAAGCCGGCAGTTTCAATGCAATTGCAATCGGAATCATAATCATTGTCGTAGACGCTTGTGAACTCGTCAGTGCACCTACCAGAAATACTGCAATAATATAAATCCAAGGATATTTATTTGTTAATGCTGACAAATTTTCTGTAATGAAGTCTGTCTGTGCTCCAACAAAGGTATTTACCAGCCAGCAAAGTCCCGCTGCAAGAATAACAGCAAAGAATCCAGTCTTTAACAACGGTACTTCTAAAATGTCGTTACTATCAATTTTACTTACAATAACAATAATTGCGGCAGCTACATACATAATAATCTGGATTAAAGATGTCATTGCTAACTGTGTACCATCGCTAAATGTTGGACGGAGTGCCGGGAAAATACCGCATATTGCAATTACTACCATAGAAACCAGGAAGATAGCAACAGAAATCTTTGCTTTTTTGGTTACCTGTTTTTCTCCTTCTACTTTCTTTTTAAAATCTTTTACCAGTCCATCTGCAACCCTCTGCTGATATTCAGGATCATCCTCTAACTCCAGGCCTTTCTTGTATACAGACAATGCTGCAACCAATACTCCTATCAGTGCTGCCGGAATTGCTACCAGCATAATTGTTGCCAGATTTACTTTTTCAAAAATAGTCATATAACCCACAATAGCTACTGTTGCAGCTGTTATTGGTGATCCGGTATTTGCCTGCTGGGATGAAATAATACTAACAGAAATCGGGCGCTCAGGCCGAATTCCATTTTCCAATGCTATTTCATTAATAACCGGAAGTAACGAATATACAATATGTCCGGTTCCACAACAGAATGTAAATAAATACGCTACAAAAGGTGCTACCAAAGTAATGTTTTTCGGATTTTTCCGTAATATTTTTTCTGCAAGCTGTACCATAAAATCCAATCCGCCAGTCGCCTGCATCGTACAGGCTGCGGTAATTACTGCCAACATAATCAGTATAACAGTAATCGGTGGATCTGATGGAGTCACTCTAAAGATATATACGAAAATCAACATTCCGATGCCGCCAGCCATTGCCAGGAAACTTCCACCTTTTCTGGTTCCCCACACAATAATCAGCATTAAAACAATAAATTCAATCCAAAACATGGACATCTACCTCCTCTTTTTTATTTATTCCAAAGCATGTGCACTACTTTAAAACCCAAATGTGTTAATTTGTTTTTATTTGTATTGTTTTATTTTGTATCTATTTGTATTATATATATTCCATACATTTGTGTCAATAAAGAAATACATTTTCGACATTATGCACAATTTTTTGTTTCACTTTTTGTACATCAATATCAATTTAATTGTGCATAGTAAAACCCGCCAGGAGCACTGGCGGGCATACAATTAAATACTTTTTATTCTTCTGTTTTCTCTTTCTTTCACTCAAGCAGTTAAATGTATGAAGAAATAACATCATCCGCCTGACTTACATCCTGATTCTCACCAGCTCCTGTATACGCAACTACCTCTATATTTGCAGCCTTTGCTGCCTGTATACCAATAAACGAGTCTTCTATTGCAATACATTCTTCCGGCTTTGCTTCTAAATATTGCATTGCCTTTCTATAACATTCCGGATCCGGTTTTCTATTCCGGCACATGTCTCCGCATACCACCACATCGAACAAACCCAGCATTTTCATCCGGTTCAATGCTACTACAATCAGCCGTGTAGAGGTCGAAGAAACCACTGCCAGCTTTTTCCCCTGTTTTTTCAAACCGGCAATAAACTCCAGTAATCCCTCCATCGGCTTAATGCAGCCATTTTCATATGTATTTCCTATTTCTTTTCTTTTTTGCAAAAGCTGTTCCATTGTTATTTTCTCCGGCGAGCGTTCCAGTAGTCCCAGCAGAATATGGGAATCATGTGAGCCAATTAGTCTATCCCTGTCTTTTTGTGTCAGTTCCACTCCAAACTCTTTTAATGCCAGGCCCAGATAATTACCATTACTCTCTTCTGTATCTGCTATAACTCCATCAAAGTCAAACAATACATATTTTTTTTCACAGAATTTTTTCATTAATATTCTACCTTCCACATATAGCGGCGGGTTGTTAACGGATGTTCACGCTTTACTGCCAGTGCGTGGTTGTAAATCGGATATACATTATTAAACAGTGCATGGTTAAAGTAATCTACTACTGATGCATCAATTGTGGATAAGCCAAGCTCTTTCGCATCAAGAACCTCAATACGTTTTGCATATGTTTTCAGAAATGTAAGTGCTCTCTCATCCAGTTCGCGGGTTGAGCCTTCTGATATCTGAATCATAAACGGACGGTTTGCATCTGTAACTTCAAATGGACCATGGAAAAATTCACCGGTATGAATACTGCTTGAATCAAGCCACTGCATCTCCATAAATATACAGATGCTCTCCATATAGGCAGCTCCATATGCTGCACCACTTCCCATTGTATAAATCACTGAATCGTTCTGATACTCTTCTGCAAATGCCTCTGCTCTGGCAGCTACATGTGTACGTGCATTTCTGATGATATTGCTAATCATGCCTAAAGCTTCATAGAATTTATCATAATTAGCATATCCCTCCGTCTGTGCAACTAATTCCACTGCCACAAGCAATGCACACTGTGTCTTTTCTCCTGCATAATCAATATCCCCTGCAAGATGGTCAGGACTTGCATCAAATGTATAATGGATAATGTAATCTCCAAATTCTATAATTTCTGATTCCTCCAGCCATGTCAGAATAATAACCGCCGCTCCTTTTTCTTTTCCTAATCTGGCAGCCTTAATCGTTTCCGGTGTATTTCCCTTGTGACAGGCAAGACAAATAATAGAATTTTCTCCAAAGTCCTTTGGCGTACTATGTACAAACTCATTACTGTTTATCCAGGCTGATCTCAAAACCTGTGATTCTCTTTCCACAAATGTTTTTGCCGGATAAAGTGCACCAAGTGATCCTCCACATCCCACAAAATAAATATTTTTAATTCCACCGATGTCTTTTTTTTCTTCTAAAATTTCTTTCACAATGTTTTTAATGTCTTTACTTCCGTATCCCATTTTTTCTCTCCTTTTTTATAATGTATTTATTTGTTCTATGTATTTACTATAATACAATACAATACATTCTGTCAATATATATAATACAATATATACATTTTTGCAAATTTGTTTTATAATATTTGTGAAAGTTATATTAGGAGAGAGGTATTTATATGAAACTGAACAACACCATTGCCACACCACTGTACAAACAATTGGAGGAAAAAATACGAAAAGAAATTGACGCCGGAGAACGGGCAGCCGGCAGTCGTCTGCCTACAGAAAATGAATTAAGTGAATCATACCATGTGAGCAGAGTTACTGTCCGAAAAGCATTAGCCGTTTTATCTGAATCCGGATATTTAGAAAGGAAATCAGGAAAAGGGACTTTTGTAGCTGAGAAAAAATTGCAGCGTAACATTACAGAAGTCATAAGTTTTTCTGATATGTGCCGGATGAAAAACGCAACACCTGGAGCTAAGACCATAAAAATTGCATTGGAAGATCCTTCTGAACGGGATTTAACTGAAATGTCACTACACGAAGGGGATAAAATACTTGTAGTGGAAAGAATCCGTTATATGGATAATGTCCCTGTCATCTTAGAGTTCAATAAATTTCCTGAATCCTTTTCTTTTTTATTTGGAGAAGATTTAAACGACTCATCTTTGTATGAAATACTAAGAAAACACAATATCATTCTGGATCATTCACGCAAAACACTTGATATTGTTTTCGCTAATGCCCAAGAGGCTAAGTCTTTAAACATCAGTAAGGGATATCCTCTGCTCCGGATATCAAGCACCATCCACGATGTTGACAACACTATCACGAATCTTTGCAAACAGCTATGTATCGGTGATAAGTTCCAGTTTATTATTTAGTTACAATTTACACCATTTCCAATGCGGCTCATCTAATAGCAAATGCGATAAAGTTCCCTATTACAATTAACTTTATCGCATTTATTATATCCTTAAAGAGGTCATTTCTTAGCAGAAAGAAGTATCTCCAGTTCATCTGCTCCAACCGGTTTGGAATAATAGTATCCCTGAAACCAGGTGGCTCCCACAGTCCGGAGATAATCTTCTAATGCCTTATTTTCCACGCCCTCCAGACAACTCTTGATATTGGCTGCATTGGCAAAATCCACCATGCTCTGGACAATCGCCTTATTCTTTTTATTTACAAGAATCTTCCGGATAAAGCTCATATCAATCTTAATCTCATCAATCAGCATCTCAAGTGCCATGGCAGAAGATGAACTTCCTGTTCCAAAATCATCCATGGCAAATTTGATTCCATAGCCTCTTAATACCGCCATCCGCTCATTGATTACCGATACCGGAAGACTTCTGCATCGTTCCGTAATCTCAAGGCAGAGATGTCTTACCGGAAATTCCGTCTTATCCAGAAGCTCTAATACCACCCGGCAGAAATCCGGCCGCTCCAACTGCTTGGCAGATACATTTACATTAATAAAAAAGTCCGGGTTCTGCTGCAGGAAGAGTTTGCTGTCCCACAATGCCTGTTCCAGTACAAAATTTCCCAAATCATACATGGATGGGTCATTTTCCAGCCAGTCGATAAAAAGTCCCGGTGGAATTGCTCCATAAGGCTCCTTCTTCCAGCGCACCAGTGCTTCCGCACCCATTATTTTTCCATTCTCAGAAGTTACAATCGGCTGATATTCCACGTAGAATCCATCGCAATGATTCAATACGGACTGATGAATGATTTTCATCAAATCCAAATCCATGCCGCCATAGGACAGCACTAAATCATTAAAGAATAAAATGCCGGTGCTGCGGCGTTCCCTTGCTTTCTCCAAGGTGTATTCCAGCTTACTTTGAACCGTGGAAATATCTCCCTTATAATCATCTAAAATCAGCCCGCTGGCATAGATTTTAAATTCAAAAAAATGCCCGTCAATATATGCATTTTCCTTTAAGGTGTCCTTTATCTTTTCCATATATGCTTCCGCTTCTTCCCGGTCTGCATCCCTTAAGATAAAGGCAAAATTGGAACTGTTCATGCGATATACTGCTGTATCAGCATCCATCATATAGATGAAACGCAGTCCGATTTCCCGCTGCATCTGCTCGCTGTAATTCGTTCCATATAAAATATTCATGTCATTCATATGGTCAAATTCGATTTCAAGGACTGCCACTTTCCGTCTGGTCGCAAGATAATCTTTGATATGTTCTTCAAACTTGACCTGACTATATAAATCCGTCTGCGCATCAATCTCCTGAAGCGCATTTTCATTCTTCAGTACAACAATCAGATATTCCCGGTTCTCTTTTCTTAATACATCCACAGAAAAGCCCATCATATAATCCGTTTTCTCTTTTCCCATACGAATATAAAGAGGTTCTGAAAGTGCCTCCTTCTTAAGACGTTTTCCCATTGCTTCTTCATATTCCGGTATATCATATGGATGAACATGTGCCGTCAGTTTCTGATAAAAATCCAGACTGTATCCGGCTTCCATTCCAAGAAATTCTGCTGTTTTCTCCGGTACAAATGTCTGATTTTTCTGCAAATCAGTCACTAAAAGATACAGATTCCTTGACAAATCTGTTATCTTAGCCATCATATCTGAAAAAAATTCCACATCCTCTATCCAGAAGTCTTCCTGTTTCATCTTCAATCATCCTTTTTGCAATAACTGCAGGTGACCATCTATGCCCTAAAAAATACCTTGCCTTCTTTTTTATTTTACCATGTTACGCTTCGTTTGGCTATCTGATATTGTGCTGATTCCATAGATAAATCTTGTTTTATCATAGAGTTCAAAGTACCGATATGAGGCATCCTTTTCTTCCTGTATGTTATCGGATTTTATCCTCAGTCCGGCTACGTCCAACCCCGTGTAGGAAAGCTGTTCTGCCAGCTCTTTATCCACTGTTTTTTCTTTCTCTTCGCCATCATCTTTACCAGATGAGGAAGTTTCCTCTGTTGCTGCCGTCTCCGATAAAATATCTTCTCCTTCTGCCTCAGCCAGTAAAACGGTGCCATCCTCTAAGAGAAATACCATATGCTTCTCTGTGCCGTCATATTTTGTAAAAACAAGCTTCCAGTAGTAAGCACTGTAGGTGTGAAATGTGGTATCCAGTGCTTTCTCCGGAAATGCTTCCCAGGTATACCAGTTGGCATAAGAAGAAGCTAAATCAGAAGGATACTGCCCTTTCTGATAAATGGCTTCCATACTGTCTCTTGCCAGTGCCGCTGCCTCGTAATCCTTTAAAGTCATCTCATAGGAATAGGCTTCCTGTGTCTCACTCTCCCACTGCCCGGTAATCAGCTGGATGCGGTCATTAAGCTTAAGGCTTTCCGATGCCTCCTTTGCCAGCAGGGAATCGGAAGCAATATACTGTGCCGGAACCGCCTGCACTTCTCCCACTGCTTTACGTTCCTGCCCTTCAATCAGAATTCCCGGCAGAAAAATTCCTGTCAGCACCACCAGAAGTTCTTTATTTCCGCACAGTACTGCCGGCTCGATATTTTCCTTTAACACAAGCCCTTTTGCCTCAAAGGACGGTATCACCACCTTAAGTACTTCACTGCTGACATTTTCAACCTGAACTGCTTCCTTTTCCATTTCATGTTCTCTTAAATAAATCAAATCAAAGAGCTTTCCCGACATCCGCTCCAACCGTCTGCCTTCCGGTTAAAGTTTTCTGCCAGAAGTCCTACTTCATCCTGACTCTTTACTGTAATCCTCGTCTCATAAGAGCCATCGGTAATCTCCTCTGCCACCCGGTTCAACTGCTCCAATGGCCTGGTCAGATACCTGCTGATAACATAAATAAGCAGAGATTCTATCATAAGGCAAATGAAAAGAATCAGCCGGAAATAACGGATTTCCCGGTCTCTTAATGCGTAGGCATCGGACACATCACTTCTGCTGATCATGCAGAGGTTCTCATCCTCTACCTTACTGGCTGCCGTCACATAAATATAATAATTAATCTCTGGATATGAAGGTCTAAGGTTCTTGACTCTACGGAATATTCCGTTCCCCAGATTTCTTCATAGATTCTTTCCCGGAACAGTGTAATATTCCGGTTGCGCATCAGAATTTCTAAGAGTTCAAATTCCTTTGGCGTAAGCTCCACTTCTTTTCCTACCTTTGTCACCACCTGATTTTCACTGTCTAATTCAATATCCATAAAAGTAATCTTCTGCTCCATCTTATGATAGCGGCGCAGCACAATATTGACCCGTGCCAAAAGTTCTACCACTTCAAAAGACTTTACCATATAATCCTCTGCCCCGGAGGTCAGCCCCTGCATCCGGTCTTTTAGGGAATCCTTTGTAGTCAGAAAAATCATCGGAATTCCCATTGGACGGATGTATTCCATCAATTCAAATCCATTTAATTCCGGCAGCATAACATCCAATATCCGTATCATGCTGCCCGCTCCTTTTACTACTCTTTGATGTTTATTTTAACATATATTTGTATCTAAAATGTATCTGAACATTAAAAAAGAATGTGCCTTGCACATTCCCGCGCCTGCGGCGGTCGCTTGCGACATCTACCTTATACGCCGCAGTGCGCATCCTCGCGGAGCGTTTTTTGCTTTACAGGAAAGCAATTTCCTGTAAAGCAAAAAAAGTTTCTTCTATTCCTTCTGATTGCTCATCGGAATAAAAGAAACTTTTTTATTTCTTCCAGTAAACTATTTTCTCTTGAAAAAAAGTTCTCTATAAAATATTATCTTACGCCTGCACCAGTGTCATATTTCCACTGCAATGCATCTTCCGAATACCTTCCGGTATTGTAAGCCTGTCTCCGGCATCTACCCAGATGCTGCCGATTAAACCGCTGCCGGATGCCACATAAATAACATCTGTACCATCAGAAAGCAGCAAATCCATTTCCTGCTCTACCTTAAATCCTGCGCCTGTTACTTCTACGGTGCCACGCTCTATCCGGATTTTTCTATCCGGCTGGTTGCAGGATAACACTGCTCCATTGCTTTCCATGACTTTCTTATACCAGAATGCAGAATCCTTTACATAGCGCTGCTGGGTTGCATAATCCACATAAATGATTCCGAACCGTTCGGAATATCCCTCATGCCATTCGAAGTTATCTAAAAATGTCCATAAGAAATAGCCTGCAATCTCTACTCCTTCGTCTGCTGCCTTCTGCAGATTGCCAAGGTACTCATCTAAGAACTGGATACGGTTGGCATCATGTACACTGCCATCTGCTTCCACATTGTCATGACAGGACATTCCATTTTCCGTAATATAAATCGGAAGCTGATAACGTTCGTAGAGGAATTTTCCTGCCCAGTATAGGCATTCCGGTGTCACCGGCCATTCTGCGGCAGTCTTTGGGAATCCTGCCGGACGGTCTACAAATTCCGGCTCTCCATCTGCTCCTGCACGAACCGGATATCCGTTATAAATATTCTGACCGTAAAAATCAATAGGCTGGTGAATCAGTTCCATATCTTCTTTCGTGATTTCCGGCAGATACTCCTTGTATTTCTCAAGACCTTCCTTGGGATAATGTCCTAAAATAACCGGGTCGGAATACCAGGATACATTCCAGGTCCAGTTGTCGACATCATTATAAAAGCCAAAATATACCTTCTTTGCAGCTTCAATATCTTCCGGGGAATTACTTGCCGGATATGCCACCCCACTGGTTGGTGCATAGCCAATCTGTATCGGCTGCTTTGCATATTTCCGGAGAGTAATAACCGCTTTTCCATGTGCCCGCAATGCATTATGCGCAATCCGGAAGCTTTCCTCTGGTGTGACTTTCTTTCCCGGTGCATGAATACCACGGTAATATCCCAGTCCGATAAAGCACTGTGGCTCATTCAAAGTAAAAATCTTGTCGCAGATATCAGTAAAATTCTCTGCTACTACTTTTGCATATTCTGCAAACCAATCTATGATTTCTTCATTGAGCCAGCCGCCTTTATCCTCCAATGCCTGCGGAAGTTCCCAGTGATAAAGTGTCATATATGGCTCAATGCCGTTTTTCTTCATTTCAAGAATCATATCACGATAGAGTGCCACCGCTTTTTCATTGACTCTTCCGGTTCCCTCCGGCATCAGTCTCGCCCAGCTTACGGAAAAACGGTATGCCTTCACACCGAGTTCTCTCATCAGCGCATAGTCCTCTTTATAACGGTGCATGTCATCGGCACTGACATAGGCATTATGATGTTCGAAGGTTCTTCCCTCTTCGGTAAAGGTGTCCCAGATGCAGGTTCCTGCGCCATCGTTTTTGTCTCTTCCCTCTACCTGATAGGCACTGCTGGCAACGCCCCATACAAAGTCTTTTCGAAACATTTGTTTTCCTCCTGATTCTATTTCTTGTGTTATTCTTCTACAATTGTGAAAAATACTATAATTTTTTCAGTTCGAATATCTGTGCAGTTCCTCGAGTGCGAATGCCACATAAGAACTGCAAGGGGCACTAAGAATTTTGCGAACCCTTTTCTTTTTCCCGGCAACCGGCACAAATTCACATCCATGTTCATATGTGCCTCGCTGGCACTTCCCTGTGCCAGCATTGCCAGATGCCGGACAAAATTCCAAGTGCCCCTAGCAGTACTTAAAATGCATCCGTACTTCGACGAACCACCCAGATATATTCCAATCATAAAAACATATCATTTTTCACAATTGCAGAAGCATTCTCTTAATCGTTTTCGTTACAAAAACACTCTACCACGAAACAACTGTTCCGGGATAGAGTGTTTTACCTTAAAAATGGTAGAAATCTATTCTATTAAGAAAAATCAGAATGTACGGATTCCATATGACATAACAGTTTGTTTTAAGTCATTTGACTTTTTGTTACTTTTGAATAGAATCGTAGTATTTTTTCACGATTTTCTCCGCTGGTTTTGCATATATTTCATAATCTTTTCTCTTTAGGGCAGCATTCTTCGTGTAAAGATGACTGTTCCAGGACCAGAATGCCATGCCCCTTACCCATTCTCTTTTTAAGCAGGCTTCAAACATTGCTTCATACCAGTCTGCCTGTCCCTTAGCATCTGCTTCTCCCTGCACCGTCCAGTCATTTGGCACTTTATTGGAATCCACGATAGACATACATCCTGCCTCTGCAAAGAAAAATGGTTTTTGAAATTTCTTTACCACCGCTTCAATCCGGTCAAGCTGGTTCTCCCAGTCCTCCAACGGATAATAGCCACTGGAAGAAATCACATCTACTGCATCCCACCATTTCACATTATGCTCCTGATATTTATCGGTATTATAGGAAACAAG
The DNA here is from genome assembly GCF_025567465.1 of Roseburia amylophila. NCBI lineage: Bacteria > Bacillati > Bacillota > Clostridia > Lachnospirales > Lachnospiraceae > Roseburia > Roseburia amylophila. The sequence continues at coordinate 148,506 of NZ_JAOQKI010000001.1, read as the reverse complement.
TCCGTCAAATTCACTCCGGATATCAGCGATCAGCTTCCGCCACTCTGCTTCCCTGCGCTCTGCCATAACCATTTCGCAACCTGCAATATGCATTTCCACACCCATTTCTTTTGCCAGTCTCGCATAATGAAGCTGAAATTCGGTATAAGATTCAAACCAGTTGCACCACTTCGGTTCACAGACTACGTCTTCGTCAAAGAAATTTACATGGGCACGCCAGGTTCCGTTCTTGCAGTTTACCGTAGGCTTTAATGCCACACGCATACCAAGCTCTTTCGCATAATCAATCATGCCCTTTAATTCATCATCTGACACCGTTGCTTCAGAAGTATAACAAATCTCTTCCGACTGTGCCGTATCCTGCAATCCGTTGGGTGCTAAGATAACAAAATTGCTGTTGGTATTTTCTTTCATTTTCTTTAAGCTGTCAAAAGCACTCTTCTCCTGATAGCTCCCTTTTCTTGCAAATGGTGCATATGTCATGCCGCAGATATATTCCATGGTAAGTGTTTCCTTTCTCCTCTTTCAATGACTTTTTATGATGGGAACTATAGCATTCGCCCTGTAATCTTGCTATAATGATTTATTATAAAAATAGTAAAAATCTCTTATGGCAGGAATTCATTTATTTTAAATATATTGGGGGATGACTTTATGAATTCACTTTTTGAATACAGCGACCGGCTGAATGCTCCTTTTGAATGCTTCTTATTTGACACGAGAATCCATTCTTTTCCCATCCGGTCCCACTGGCATTATTTTGTTGAAATTCTGTATATGTTAGAAGGCACCGCCATCATCAACTGTGATGATGATACTTATGTACTAGAAGAAGGTGATATGACGTTATTTCTTCCGCAGGCAATCCATTCTATCTATACTGCCACAGAGCAGCCATTGGTTTATTATGTCATGAAATTCGACTTAAACCAGCTTGCACCATCCGGCAATGCATTAAGCACCACCTTTTCCGGGATTAATTTTGTATCACTTTTCAATCTGGCGAAGAGTGATTCCCATGCTCCGAAATATTTTTCCAAAGCGATGTTAACAGGCTATCCCATTGCCGGAATCTTTTCCTCCTGTGAACACGAAATGCAGCAGCAGGAATACGGTTACCGGATTCTGGTACAGTCCCAGATTAATTCCCTTTTGACCTTTATCTTACGTATCTGGCGGGCACAGGGTTTTAATACGGATAAAGCTCTGGCTATTCCGCAAAATACAGAAGAAGCGTCCATACACTCCATTACGGAATATATCGACGCTCATGCCCAGGAGCCATTAAAGGTGGAAGACCTTGCCAGAATGTGTAATATGAGTTATTCCTATTTTGCCAAAAGCTTCCGGGAACTCTATGGCCAGTCCTGTAAAAAATATATTGAATTTATCCGCCTTTGTAAGGCTGAGGATCTGCTGCTCTTTACCAATCTTGACTTGAATTATATCAGTCAGGAAACCGGATTTTCCGATTGCAGCCATTTTATTAAGGCTTTCCGAAGCAAGCACAAAATGACGCCAAAGCAGTACCGGAAGGAGCATTCCTCTTAAAGTTACATTCTTAATGCTGCATTCTTAAAGGTGCATATAAATATCTGCCTGCTGGATTGCCACATCTGCTCCTGCCATCAGCATGGCAAAGAAGGTTAATGTGGTGGTAAGGAATACTGCCTTACCATCATAGACAAATTCCACATTCTTCTTCCGGTTGGCAAGAAGAATTTCTATTCCAAGTAAGATAAAGATACATGGCCAGATATGGAAAATGATTTCATAGGTCAATACCGGCACAAACAGATGCACCAGAAACAGGATTCCAAATAAAACCAGTGCACTGCCTAAGGTAATGCTGCCCACTCTGTGGGTGCGTACTTCTTTCACATTCTCATCCATTTTCCTTATGCCTCCTTTTTCTCTTCTTCCTCAAGGGATTTTTTCTTACCATGAACCAGATAAATTCCTGCTGCTATAATTGCAATTCCTGCCAGCAGTCTTGGAAGCCGGTAACTGATTTCCTGAAGTACCCAGACCGTTTCATCCGGAATTAAATTTGCAATCATCCAGTAGAAACTGTTCCAGATCAACATAATACCAAGCAGTATCAGCACGACCGCAATAATGGTACGATAACGCTTTACAAAGGATTTATCTTTCCCGCCTTCTCCACTTAAATGGAATAAATAATCATCCTCCACGGCATAGAATTCTTCATCGGATAAACCTGCTAAATTGTGTACATGGAAGAAGCTGTAAAACCATGCAATGACTGCAAGCACTGCCAGCGGTCCAAGTTCAAAAATGGATGCTGCCACAATAATGCCGAAGAACATCGACATCAGGCTTAAGCCCATTTTCATAAATCCCATATACATTTCCCCTGCTCCCGGTAAAAAGGAACAGCAAAATCTTAAAAATCCATTTCTCTTTTTCGTCATGTTATCTTTCCTCCTTTAAAAACCATCCATTTGTCGTCTCAGTAATAAAATTGCAAAATGCACTGGACGCATCATTTACACTCTGCAAGAAATTCTGTTCTTCACTACGCTTTTTCGTTTTCTCTTTCTGTTCCTGTAAGTCCTTATTGACCTGCTCTTTTGCTTCTGCCACATAAGTTTCCATGTCCGGTCTGCTCTGCTGCTCCACCGTAGGAACTACAATCAGAAATGCGATTGCCGCTGCCGCCGCTGCCATTACTTTCATGCTATAAATCAGGAGTTTCCGCTTCGCTGACACTTTTTCTTTGTATACGGTAACCTTCTGCTGCTGTTCAATTTTATGTAGAATATTTTCTTCTAAATATTCCGGCGCTTTTATCATCGGTCCTTCTTCTGTTTCCCGGATCAGTGCCTCTAACTCTTCGTCACTTAAATACTCTGGTGTATCTTCTTTTCTCATATCAGCTCCGCTCCTTTCCATATAGTTTTCTAAGCATTGCCCGCGCCCGGTATATCTGTGTCTGCACGGTTTTCAAATTTTTCTGCTTTAACTCTGCTATCTCACTGGCAGGACGTTCTTCACAGAAGTACAGCTTTGCGATTTCATCATAAGGTGGTTTCAACTGTCCGCATTTTTCCTGCAGTTCTTCCCGGACCACCTCTTCGATGCACTGCTCTTCCGGTCCTCCCGCTCTCGCCGGATGGCTTCCTAAGACTTCGTCTTCGGTGGGCACCATCCGCCTTGCCGCCTGTCTGCTGTAATCGATACATTTATTGGAAGCAATCCTGCAAAGCCAGGCTTTCTCATTCTTACCGTCGAACTCTTCTTTGTGCCGGTAGGCAGATAAAAATGTTTCCTGCGTCAAATCTTCTGCTGCAAAGTAATCTCCGGTCATCTTAACGCAAATAGAAAATACCAGATTCTGGTATTTATGAACCATCTGCGTAAATGGTTCCTGACACATTTTTATCCACCTCCTTGTCTCTTAAGAACGTTCTCATAATATATAACGAGTATCTTTTTCTATTGTCTTCAATTTTTTCAAAAAATCAATATTTTTTTAATTTATTCTATCCGGAATCCATTCTATTGACTTTTCTTTTCCGTGAAACTATAATCATTGTGGTTATCATAAATGATAGAGCAATTGCCAATACATCTAATATACGAGGGATTTAAATGATGGAAAAGAAGAAAAACTCCATTGATATGACACATGGAGCTTTATGGAATAAAATTTTGATTTTTGCGCTGCCGCTGGCTGCCAGCAGTATCTTACAGCAGCTTTTTAACTCTGTCGATACCGCTGTCGTCGGCAACTTTGCCAGCAGCCAGGCTTTAGCTGCCGTGGGAAGCAACAGTTCCCTGATTGCTTTGATGATTAACCTTTTTATCGGTATTTCACTGGGTTCGAATGTTATTATTTCCCGATATATCGGTCAGGGTGTCCATAAGAATATCAAAGCAGCCATTCACACTGCCATTGTGGTGGCTCTGGCTGGCGGCATTTTCCTGCTGGTTTTGGGACAGTTTATTGCAAGACCGGTTCTGGTGCTGATGGGAACACCGGATGATGTCATTGACCTTGCAGTCTTATACCTTCGGATTTACTTCCTTGGTATGCCATTCATTCTGTTATATGACTTCTGTTCCTCGATTCTCCGGAGTACCGGAGACAGCAGACGGCCGCTTTACGCACTGATTGCAGCCGGTGTTATCAATACCGGGCTGAATCTTATTCTGGTCATTGCCTTCCACCTTGGCGTATCCGGTGTTGCTATCGCTACCGTGGTTTCGAATATTGTAAGCTCCGGAATCCTGATTTACATCCTGCTGCATGAGGATGATCCGATTCGTTTAGAGCCAAAGGCACTTGCCATCTCCTGGCATGAATTAAAGAAGATTCTTGTCATCGGCGTTCCTGCCGGATTGCAGGGTATGGTCTTTTCCATTGCCAATGTCTGCATCCAGAGCACCATTAACAGCTTCGGCTCTGATGCTGTCGCCGGTTCTGCCGCATCGTTAAACTTTGAATATTTTTCCTATTTTGTGGTAAATGCTTTTGCCCAGACAACCGTTACTTTCACCAGCCAGAATTACGGTGCCGGTAAATATGACCGCTGCAAAAAGGTATTCCGTTTAAATATGATATTTTCCCTTATCTTCTGCGGACTCCTTTCCAGTGTCTTCATCTTAGGACGGGGCTTCTTCCTGCACCTCTACAGCAACGACCCGAAGGTACTTACCTTTGCCGTCCAGCGCCTGTTAATTGCAACAGCCTTAGAGCTTTTGACTTCTACCTATGAAATCAGCGGAGGCGCCATGCGTGGACTGGGACATTCCCTGTCGCCTGCACTGATTACCGTTTTCGGTTCCTGTGTCCTACGGCTCATCTGGGTATCTACCGTCTGTCGGTGTTTCCATGAGTTCTGGGTAGTTATGATTATCTATCCGATTTCTTGGGTGCTGACCGGAAGCATGATGCTCCTTGCCTATTACCTGCTGCGCAGGAAGTTATTCCGAAAAAGTGCAGTATAGAAAATCTGTCGAATGATTGAAATGTTTGCTAAAATGAAACCCCGGAAGCAGATGGTTCCTTCTTCCAAAGAATGAATCTTTCTGTTTCCGGGGTATTTTTATGGAGCCAGCTTTAAAGTACTCCTTTTTCTAAATTTTCTTTATAAATGTAATACACGGTCTTTGATTTCCTGGGTTCTTCCCTGATTCCAGAACTGGGTTCCGATATAACCACAGGTACGTCTTGCCACGTTCATCTTATCCTGGTCACGGTTACCACAGCTTGGGCATTCCCACACCAGCTTGCCGTATTTGTCTGTCACAATTTTAATCTCGCCATTGTAACCACATTCCATACAATAATCACTCTTGGTATTCAGTTCTGCATACATAATATGGTCATAAATATAACGGATGACAGACAGTACCGCTTCAATATTATCCTGCATATCCGGCACTTCCACATAGCTGATTGCACCGCCCGGGGAAAGCTCCTGGAACTTTGCTTCAAAACCAAGCTTCTTGAATGCGTCAATATGCTCTGTCACATGAACATGATAGCTGTTGGTAATATAACTCTTATCCGTAACGCCCGGAATAATTCCGAAACGCTTCTGTAAACATTTTGCAAATTTATAGGTCGTAGACTCAAGCGGTGTCCCATATACACTGAAAGCAATATTTGTCTCTGTCTTCCACTTATCGCAGGCATCATTTAAATGCTGCATCACTGCCAGTGCAAATGGTGTTGCTTCCGGATTAGTATGGGATTTACCGGTCATATAACGGGTACATTCACACAATCCTGCATAGCCTAAAGAGATAGTGGAATAGCCGCCATATAAAAGCTTGTCTATGGTCTCGCCCTTCTTAAGACGGGCCAGTGCACCATACTGCCAGAGAATCGGTGCCACATCTGAAGGTGTTCCCTTTAGGCGGTTATGTCTTGCCATCAATGCCCGATAGCATAATTCCAGACGCTCATCGAAGATTTCCCAGAAACGGGTCATATCTCCGCCGGAGGAACATGCAATATCCACCAGATTCAGTGTTACGACACCCTGATTGAACCGTCCGTAATATTTCGGCTTTCCTTCTTCATCCTTGTATACGCTTAAGAAAGAACGACAACCCATACATGGATAGCAGTTGCCCTCTTTCAGCTGTTTCATAATTTTTTCTGAAATATAATCCGGTACCAGACGCTTTGCGGTACATTTTGCAGCCAGCTCTGTCAGATAATAATACTTGGAATCCGGCTCAACATTATCCTCTTCCAGCACATAAATCAGCTTTGGAAATGCCGGTGTAATGTAGATGCCCTGCTCATTTTTCACACCAAGAATTCTCTGCTTTAAGACTTCTTCAATAATCGCTGCAAGGTCGTCTCTTACCTGTCCTTCCGGTACTTCATCAATATACATAAAGACTGTTACAAACGGAGCCTGTCCATTGGTGGTCATCAGTGTGATAACCTGATACTGAATCATCTGGACGCCGCGCTTGATTTCGTCTTTTACACGAATCTCTGCTACTTTATTAATCTGTTCTTCTATTAATTCCAGTCCTGCTGCTTCAAATTCTGCTGCTACCTGACGCCGGAATTTCTGACGGCTCACATTGACAAACGGAGCTAAATGTGCCAGCGAAATACTCTGTCCCCCATACTGGGAACTTGCAATCTGGGCAATACTCTGGGTTGCAATATTGCAGGCAGTCTCAAAGCTCTTTGGCTTATCAATCATGGTCTCACTGATTACGGTTCCATTCTGCAGCATATCCTCCAAATTAACCAGACAGCAGTTATGCATATGCTGTGCAAAATAATCGGAATCGTGGAAATGTATAATTCCCTGCTCATGAGCCTCTACAATATCCTGTGGCAGGAGGAAGCGCTTGGTAATATCCTTGCTGACTTCTCCTGCCATATAATCACGCTGCACACTGCTTACCGTTGGATTCTTGTTGCTGTTTTCCTGCTTTACTTCCTCATTCTTGCAGGCAAGCAGCGTCAGAATCTGGTCGTCGGTAGAATTGGTCTTTCTTACCAGAGCACGTTTATAGCGGTAAGTAATATAATTTCTGGCTACCGTATACGCACGCTGATTCATAATCAGGTTCTCCACCAGATCCTGAATCTCTTCTACGGTTAATGCACGGTTCATGGTATTACATGCCTTCTCCACATTTTCACCAATGGCATTAATCTGTGCCTCTGTCATACGCTCGCTGTCTACCACACTTTCATTGGCTTTACACACAGCCGCTAAAATCTTCTCTTTATCAAATATAACTTCCGTCCCACTTCTCTTAATGATTTTCATATTCGCACCCCTATTCAAAATAATTCATTTTCAACGCGTATACTATATATTGTATCAGATTAAATTATCTTTTCAAGGTATTGTGCCAAATTGTTTATTCTTTTTCTAATACAAGAGCGGAAAGCGGCTCTACATCGGCCTTTGCGGAAATAATTTTTTTACCGTCTGCACCTGCCGTTTTGTCATCCACCAGAATTTTCCATTTTCCTTCCGGCAAATTATACAAAATCTCTTCATCATTTCCGTTGAATATTACCAAAATGTTTTCTGGTGTATCATCTGCACCTTTTCCTTTTAAAAGATATGCCACAACATTTTCCGGTGTATCTGATAAGAAGCAGAGATTCTGTGTCATTTCCGCTTCACTCTGCATACGGAATACCGGATGGGCTTTCCGCAGTGCCATCAAGCCCTTATAGTATGCTATCATATCCGGATATTCATGTATATTATCCCACTTGATGCTGTTTACCGCATCCGACATATTATAGCTGTTTTCTGCAAAACCTTTTTTCTCCGGCAGCGGTTTGCTGCGGAGGAATTCTTCACCTGCCTGGATAAAAGGCACACCCTGGGAAGTAAATACAATGGCTGCGCACAACCGGTTCATGGCTTTCTTCTTTTCTTCCGATGCCTCCGGGCAGGAGACGGATAATTTATCCCACAGGGTATAGTTATCATGACAGGAGACATAATTAATACTCTGTCCCGGCTCTTTCGCCCACGGCTTACTGCCATAGGCATCATAATCTACCTGTGGATGTGCGACTGCTCCTGTAATGCCATAGCGCAATGCATTTTCCAGATGGGCGCCGCCATTAACGAAGCCCAGATGATCATCATAGAATACGCTTCCTTTTATGGTATCACGGATGTCATCATTGAACATGCCGATTCCCGGCATCTTTTTTGCACTGGCTTTAAATGCACGTTTCTCCTCTGCCAGAGAAGATGGGCCACCGTTCCAGCCTTCTCCGTAAAGGTAGATATCCGGACGTATTTCTTTTAACCGCTCTGCAATAACATTCATCGTATCAATATCCAGAACACCCATCAAATCAAAGCGGAATCCATCGATATGATATTCCTTTGCCCAGTAAATCAGGGAATCTACGATTAATTTCTGCACCATCGGACGGTCACTGGCCACTTCATTGCCACAGCCGGAGCCGTTGGTATATCCGGTCTCATCACTTCTATAATAATAACCCGGCACTATCTTCTGAAGGTTGGAATCATCCCTTCGATAGGTATGATTAAAGACCACATCCATAATCACTCCGATTCCTCTGCTGTGCAAAGCCAGCACCATCTGTTTCATTTCCTGAATCCGCACTGCTCCATCATATGGGCTGACTGCATAAGAACCTTCCGGAACATTATAATTATCCGGATCATATCCCCAGTTATACTGTGCTTTCTGATTTTTCTCATCTACAGTCTCAAAATCAAATGCCGGAAGAATCTGTACATGTGTCACACCAAGGCCACTAATATAATCAAGTGCCGTTGCTTCTCCAAAATGATTTGTAGTATTGGCTTCCGTCAGGCCTAAGAACTTTCCATTATGAAATACGCCGCTGGATTCATCCATCGTAAAATCCCTGACACTGCCTTCATAGATAATGGCATCTGTGATATGCTCCGGATTCCGGTACCCATCCATTTCAAAGCCCTGTGGGTTTGTCTTTGCCAGATTGATAACCATACCGCGCTGTCCGTTTACCCCGGCAGCTTTTGTATACGGATCTACTGCCTCCTGCTCTTCCCCGTGATTTACTACTGTATAGGTATAGTAGATTCCATTACAATCTCCCTGTTTTTCAAAAACGTAAGTACCGTTTGCTGACTTCTTCATAATATGCTGATCTATGAGATTATCTCCTTCGCCCTGTTTATAAAGGTTCAGCTTCACGGATTCTGCCTCTGGTGCCCAGACCTTAAATCTTGTCATTTTCGGTGAGTATACCGCTCCTAAATCATTTCCTGTGTATACTTCATAATCAAACTTCTGCATATTTGTTTCCTTTCCCTCGTTACCTGCGTACGGCTACAGGAAACACACTTTGCGCATTTCCCGCATAACCGAAAAAAGGAAGCTTCCGCCAATGCACGGATGCTTCCTTCTTGCAACTGGCTGTCATTTCAAAGACCCTATAGCTTTGCGTCACAGGCTTTCACCTGTTTTGCTGATACATAATCTTTATTATAATGGTGGCACAATTATAAGTCAATGACCCCGGTTACTTATTGCAATTCTTATATTTCAGTATAATTCACATATGTGAATTATAAATTTAACTCTTTTTTGACTTCGGCGATTGCTTCTCTTTCATCAAAATGATATTTTACACCTTTAATTTCCTGATAATCTTCATGACCTTTTCCAAGCAGCACTATCATATCACCCTTTTTGGCATTTTCGATACAATATTTGATGGCTGCTTTGCGGTCATCGATTTCGATATATTTTCCGTTGCTCTTTGCAAGGCCAATCTTAATATCGTTGTTGATGTCGCGGATTTCTTCATCTCTTGGATTATCACAGGTCAGCACGCTTAAATCTGCCAGTTCTCCTGTCACTTCCCCCATGTCATAACGGCGCAGCTTGGAACGGTTTCCACCGCCACCATAGACACAGATTAAACGCTTCGGATGATACTCTTTTAATGTGGTAAGCACACTTCTTGTGCTGACTTCATTGTGGGCATAATCAATAATTACCGTAAAATCTTTGGAAACCGGAACTAATTCCACACGGCCTCTGACTTTTACTTTATCCAGTCCACGTAAAATTGCCTCATCGGAAATTCCTGCCAGATGACAGGTCAGCATGGTTACCAGTGAATTGTATACTGAAAAGCTTCCCGGAATATGAACCACTGCATAAACATTCATACAGCCGGTAGTGGTAAAATGCATTCCAATCTGTCCCTCTTCATCCAGATATCCAACAGCTCCCGCCATCAGGTCTGCGTCTTTCTTACAGGAGAAGGTATGAAGCTTACAGGTATGATTTTTGATAATTCCATCTACGTGCTCATCATCTGCATTTACGATTCCCTCTTTGCACTGACGGAATAAGAGACTCTTGCATTCCTGATATTCTTCAAAGCTAGCATGCTCATTTGGTCCGATATGATCCGGTGATAAGTTGGTAAAGATTCCATAATCAAATACAATTCCTGCCACGCGGTGCATCTTAAGTCCCTGGGAGGATACTTCCATTACTACATATTCACATCCGGCATCTACCATGGCACGGAACATCTTATGTAATTCATAAGATTCCGGTGTGGTATTCTTTGCCGGAAGCTTCTCCTCGCCGATCAGGGCACCGATGGTTCCAATCAGTCCGACTTTCTTACCTGCTTCTTCTAAAACGCTCTTTATCATATAAGTAGTAGTGGTCTTTCCTTTAGTTCCGGTCAGTCCAATGGTGGTAAGCTCTCTGTCCGGGTGTCCAAAGAAAGCAGCCGACATAATTGCCAGGGCATAACGGGCATCTTCTACCTGAAGAACCGTACAGTTCTCCGGAATATCAATTTCTACTGCATGCTCTACCACAAGGGCTGCAGCACCTTTCTTTACCGCATCTTCAACAAAGTCATGTCCGTCTACAACAGCTCCTACCATACAGACAAATATGGTGTCTTTTTCTACTTTTCTCGAATCATAGATAATATCACTGATTTCTTTCTCCATCTCTCCCTGCAGGCAGGTATAGGTCAATTCTTCACATATTTCTGCTAATTTCATACTTCTCTCCTAATGTATTATTCCGCTGTTCCGATAATGTGGCTTGCATCAATTTCCGATTCAAATACCGTATGGGAAGGTCCGGTCATAAACATATGTCCGCTTTCTTCCTCCCACTCAATATAGAGCGGTCCGCCAATCTGCTCTACCGTTACTTTCCGGTCTAAGCGTCCGGTTAATACGCCGGCTACCACTGCAGTACAGCATCCGGTTCCGCATCCGATAGTCTCTCCGGTTCCTCTTTCCCATTCCCGGATTTTCACATAATCCCTGCGAACAAATTCCACAAAAGTTACATTGGTCTTATTGGTAAAAAGTTCTGTCATATGTTCAATGGTTTTTCCGTATTTTTCTACATCAAGGTCTGCCACGCTGTCTACATACATGGCACAATGCGGGTTGCCCCAGGATACTGCCGTAATATGGAAGGTCTTATCCAGTACCTGTACCGGCTGCTCTACAAATTCATCCAGCTTTGTGTTGACCGGAATCACTTTTGCAGACATTCTCGGTGCTCCGATATCTGCTCTGATATTGCTTACCAGACCGTCCGTTACGGTTAAGTTCAGATGCTGCATGCCGCCTAAGGTTTCAATTACAAGGTCTGTCTTATCCGTCAGTCTGTGGTCGTATACATATTTTCCTACGCTGCGCAATGCATTTCCACACATCTCGCCCTCTGTTCCATCCGGGTTAAACATCCGCATCCGGAAATCCCCTTTTTCGGACGGACAAATCAATACCATTCCGTCAGAACCAATGGCAAAATGCCGGTCACTTACGAATCTCGCAAGCTCCGGCAAATTGTCAAGATGCTGATGAATGGCATCGATATATACATAATCGTTTCCAAATGCCTGCATCTTTGTAAATTTCATTTATTTTCTCCTTGCTTTCTCTTTCCTTTATTTTTCTTAAGCATTCATTGCCCGGTCTAAATCTGCAATGATATCATCCACATTTTCAATTCCTACTGACATACGAAGGAAGCAGTCTGTAATACCAAGCTTCTCTTTTACATCAAGCGGTGTATCCTCATGAGTCTGTGTGGTCGGATATGTGATTAAGGTCTCTGTTCCACCAAGACTCTCTGCAAACATAATCATATCTACATTTTTAAGAATCTTTTTAACGGTCTCATAGCTGTCTACGGTAAAGGAAATCATTCCGCCAAATCCTGTTGTCTGGCGGCAGGTTACTTCGTAATCCTTATGGTCTTCAAAACCAACATAATATACTTTCTTTACCTTCGGCTGTGTACGAAGCCACTCTGCAACCTTCCTGGCATTCTCATTGTGACGGTCCATACGGACTGCAAGGGTCTTGATTCCCCTTAATACCAGCCAGCTGTCTAACGGTGCCAGCTGGCTTCCATGGGATTTGATATGGATGTGAATCTTATCTGCGATTTCTTTGTTATCCTTTACCACGACGATTCCGGAAATGGTGTCATTGTGTCCCCCCAGATATTTTGTTGAACTGTGGGTTACAATGTCAGCTCCCAACTGCAGCGGTTTCTGGAAATATGGTGTTAAAAATGTATTATCTACAACGGTTAATGCTCCGATGGATTTTGCGATTTCAGAAATGGCATGAATGTCTGCCACCTTCATCATCGGATTGGTCGGTGTCTCAACGAAGAACATTTTTGTATTCGGGCGGATAGCTGCCTTTACTTCGTCTAATTCAGACATATCTACATAAGTATGCTCGATTCCATATTTTCCAAATACATCTCCAATGATACGGAAGGTTCCACCATAAATATCATCGGAAAGAATTACATGCTCACCCGGATTTAATAAGGAAAATACTGCCATATTCGCAGCCTGTCCGGAAGAAAATGCAAATCCCTGGATACCGCCCTCTAAAATTGCCATGGTACGCTCTAATTCCTGTCTGGTCGGATTCTCAAGACGGCTATAGGCAAATCCTGTTGTCTGTCCTAATTCCGGATGACGGAAGGTTGCTGCCTGAAAGATTGGCATGCTGACTGCGCCGGTTAATGGTTCCGTTCCTAATGCTCCATGTACTGCCTTGGATTCAAAATGCAAATCCTCTTTTGTACTGTAATCGGTATAGTTGCTGAAGTTTTTCATATTGTTACCGCCTTTCTTCGTCTTAATTACCCACCAGATATTTTCATTTCTAACAGGACAACCGTCTATTGATGCACTTGTCCTTTTTCATATATCAATTATTATACCAACATTTTATTGAAATTGATAGTAAAATAATGCTTTCCTTATTGCAAATCGTGCTTTATACTGTTCCTAGATTGACTTTGTATATAGGATGTGATTTTTATGAAAAAATATGAGAAAACCGGATATCTTCATCATGATTTCAAGATATTTCACCTGACTGACCACGAAATGTCTGCCTACGACTTTCATTATCATGATTTTCACAAACTGCTCTTTTTCCTAAGCGGCAATGTCACCTATTGTATTGAAGGAAAATCCTACCAGCTTACCCCGGGGGATCTGGTTCTTGTCCGTGCCGGTGAAGTCCACCGTCCGGTCATTCATGATACCACACCCTACGAGCGGATGATTATTTATGTCTCTCCGGATTTTGCAGTTACATCATCCGATAAGACTATTTTCTTAAACCAGTGCTTTCTTCCGGACGCTGCCATGCCGTCCAATGTCCTGCATTTATCCGGCATGAAGGAACGGCGGCTCTTAGATACCATGATGGAGCTTGTCCACTCTTTTTCCGAAGACAGCTTTGCCAATGAGATTTACCAGAATACGCTTTTCTTAGAATTTATGATTCACTTAAACCGGGCTGCCTTATCCGGCACCCTGCAATATGAAGATTCCTTTCAGGCAAATGAAAAGATTCTGTCGGTTCTTACCTATATGAATGAACATCTGACGGAGGATATTACGGTGGATTCTTTAGCCGAGCACTTTTTTACCAGCCGCTATTATCTGATGCATTCTTTTAAGGAGCAGACCGGGTATACCATCGGAAATTATCTTTCCACAAAGCGGCTTCTCTTTGCCAGGGATTTAATCAGCTCCGGCACTGCAGTAACCGATGCCTGCTTTGCCTGCGGCTTTCACAATTATTCTACTTTTCTTCGTGCCTATAAGAAGCAGTTTGGAAAATCCCCGCGGGAAATGATTTAGGTGCTGCGAAAGAATAACATTTTAACAGAAATTTCTTTGCTATTTGAAGTAGGTGTGTTTATGTGCGTCAAAATACCAGTAGTTCTTAATATTATGTTTTGCTTGTCTGCAAGCAGTCTTTCCGTTGCTTTGACATAAGATAGTGCCACTGTCCGTCGAATACGGATGCCACATAACGCCTGCAAGGGGCACTAGGAATTTCGAATAATTAAGAAGTCCGTCTGGCAACCGGCGCATATTCACATCCATGTTCAGATGCGCCTCGCTGGCACGTCCTGTGCCAGCGTTGCCGGATGCCAGGCGAAATTCCAAGTGCCCCTAACAGCCTTTATCAGGCATCCGCACTTTGACGAACAGTGGTGCTATCTTTGTTAAACATTGGAAAGACTGGTTTTATCGCCAAAAGCAAAACTAATATTTTAGAACTACGGTATTTCGATGCAAAACAAAGATACTTTACATAACAAAGAAATTATTAGCAAAATGTTATTATCTTTCGCAACTGCCTAAGATATGATTTCATAGAAGGAGACCTGTATGTTTACAAAAGTGAAAGATTTTTTCAAAAAAGAAACCGTCTGCTGCATTGCTTTCCTGCTGGCAGTTGTATCCATGTTTTTTATTCCACCATCCGTAAATTACTTTTCTTATATTGATTTCCGGGTACTGGCTCTTTTATTCTCCCTGATGGCTGTGGTAAGGGGGTTTTCTTCGATTGGCGTCTTTACCAGACTTGGAACCCTGCTCCTTCATAAGGTGCATTCCCTGCGGACACTGGCAGCCCTTTTTGTCTTTCTCTGCTTCTTTTTCAGTATGCTGATTACCAACGATGTTGCCCTGATCACTTTTGTGCCTTTTACAATTCTGGTGCTGTCGATGGCTGACCAGCGACAGGCATTGATTCCAGTTATCGTTCTTGAAACCATTGCTGCCAATCTCGGCAGCATGCTGACGCCTCTTGGCAACCCGCAGAATCTCTATCTGTATACAATTTCCGGTCTGTCTCTATGGGATTTTATCCGGATCATGCTGCCCTATTCCGCTGTATCCGCCCTGCTGCTCATCCTTTTCCTGCTGGTTCTTCCAAAAGTCTCTTTCCAGGCAGGCAATTTTTCTACAGTCCAAACGGAATCTTCCGCCTGTTCCACTGATAAGCCAGCCTCTTCCCGCAGTCACAGGAATCCCCGGATTCTGTTTGCCGCTTATTGCATTCTTTTTCTGATATGCCTTCTGACGGTACTGCACATTCTGCCATTTCAGATAATGCTGCTTATCGTTTTCTTTAGTTTTCTTATTCTTGATTACCATGTGTTAAAAGATGTGGATTATTTTCTGCTGCTTACTTTTTTCTGTTTCTTTCTCTTTATCGGGAATATCAAACAGATTCCTTTTGTTCACGACCTTATTGCCGTGCTTTTAGTTCAGCATGAAGTGTCCATAGGAATTATCAGCAGCCAGATTATCAGCAATGTGCCTGCTGCCATCCTGCTTTCCGGTTTTACTAATAATTATTCCGCACTGCTTATCGGTGTCAACTTAGGTGGTCTTGGCACACTTATTGCTTCACTGGCAAGCCTTATTTCCTTTAAGTTCTATGCCAATACCGATGGCAGTAACAAGAAACGTTATCTTGGTATCTTTACCCTTTATAATGCCATTTTTCTTGTGATTCTCTTCGGACTTTACCGATTCTTTGGTTGACGGAACATTTTTGCCCTTATATAATAGGATTCAGATGTTTTAAGGAAATAATCATGAATCATACCGTAAGAATATTGGAGGAAATGCTATGTGGCTTGCAGATAACTGGAAAGATTATGAAGTAATAGACTGTTCAAAAGGTGAGAAATTAGAGCGTTGGGGTGACTATATCCTGGTTCGTCCGGATCCTCAGGTTATCTGGGATACGCCACGGAAAGAAAAAGGCTGGCATAAAATGAACGCCCACTATCACCGCAGTAAAAAGGGCGGCGGCGAATGGGAATTCTTTGACCTGCCACAGCAGTGGAGCATCCACTACCGCAGCCTTACTTTCCAGTTAAAGCCTTTCAGCTTCAAGCACACCGGTCTTTTCCCGGAGCAGGCTGCTAACTGGGACTGGTTCTCTGAACTTATTAAAAAAGCAGGAAGACCAGTTAAAGTCTTAAATCTTTTTGCCTATACCGGTGGTGCTACGATTGCTGCCGCAGCAGCAGGTGCATCCGTTACCCATGTAGACGCTTCAAAGGGTATGGTTACCTGGGCCAAGGAAAATGCTGCTTCTTCCGGTCTTGCAGATGCACCAATCCGCTGGATTGTAGACGACTGTGTCAAATTCGTAGAACGTGAAATCCGCCGTGGCAACCACTACGATGCTATTATTATGGACCCTCCATCCTACGGCAGAGGTCCCAAGGGTGAAATTTGGAAAATCGAAGAATCCATCCATCCACTGGTCAAACTCTGTGCACAGCTTCTGGTGGACAGACCTTTGTTCTTCCTGATTAATTCCTATACTACAGGCTTACAGCCGGCGGTTCTCTCTTACCTTATCGGAACAGAGCTAAAACGTTTCCCTGGCAAAGTCACAGCCGACGAAATTGGTCTTCCGGTCAGTTCCAACGGACTTACACTTCCTTGTGGGGCTTCTGGACGGTTTGAGGGGATTTAAATTTAATGCAAGAAAAGCTGCCATCGGCAGCTTTTCTCATTACTTTCATCAGCGTAAGTCTTCCTTATATAATTTTATAATCCTGATAAAGTTCTCATTACCAAATCGACATCCTTATTTTCAAGTTCCTGTATTATGTGTAAATATGTTTTTTGTGTTGTAGTCATACTTGCATGTCCCAATCTTCGAGCTACACTTGCAATGGATACTCCTGCAAATAGCAGTAACGACGCATGCGTATGGCGGAGTCCATGTATTGAAATTTCAGAAATACCACATTTTTTGCAATGCCTTGTAAGTATATCATTTACTGTAGAATTATATATCTTGGACTTTCCTACAAAAATCGGTTTATCATCCGGTAACCCTTTTACTAATTCTGAAAACTTAACTACTATCTGCCAATCAATCTGTATCTTTCTCACCGAAGACTTATTCTTTGTCGGCAAAAATCCTCCTTCTCCTTTATAATCCCAAGTCTTACTAATGGATAATGTTTGTCTTGAAAAATCAAAATCAGCTGGTGTAATAGCAAGAGCCTCAGAGAATCGCATTCCTGTTTTTGCCACCAAAAGAATAAACCAATCCCAGTTAGCTTCTTCTTTTATATCTAAATTGGCAATTAATGTATGCAATTCAAACTGATTTAAATACTTAATCTTCTTTGCTCTTGGTGTTTTCCCCTTTATTATCGCTTTTCTTGTTGGATCTCTTTCCAGCATCCCTTCATCTACCGCATCCAGAATTGCTCCTTTTAACTGATGGTGAAAATCCAGTGTTGTCTGTCTCTCATGTTCTTTTGCATAATCATTTAAAAGTTTCTGATAAGCAGTTCTCGTCAGTTCTGATAGTTTTAATTCGGGTGCTAATTTTTTAATCCATTTCTGGGACATCAAATATTTTGACATGGTTGCTTCTCTTATCGCACCCTTTTTGTACACATCCACCCATTGTTTATAATAATCGCAAAAAAATACCTGATTGTTCATATCCGTTAGCATAAGTTACCTCCATTTTGAATTTACTTACGCTGACATAAACATAATATATCATCCGATTAGTGCAATATTCTTATCTTACCTAACTACTTATACTCTTCCGGCATCTGAATTTCAAAGCCACCTCTGATAATAAATTCCCGCAGCAACTTGTCAACTTTAATATTAACTTTAGGTGGTATTATTTTTCTTCCTTCAATTCTTTCAAAATATTCTTTTGCCCTATTCTTATCAATAGTCTGTCTTAGCTCTTCATACCGACCAAACTCATTTATATTTGTATCATTTAATTTCAAGTCCATAATAATTCTAAGTTTTTCTTCATCCACACCTATGGCAAAGGATATTTGATGAATTTGGTTATCTTTCGCTTTTGACATGTATTCATTGATATAATCTCTCAATGATTTTCCAACAGTCACTTCTACATCTCCCCGCTGGATATCATGCAGGAAAATATTTGCATATTTCTGTTCTTCCTGAGAAAGTGTTGCAAATGTCTTATGCAATTCTGTTTCTGCCTGATCTACAGTTTCCTGTGTTGAACCTTCTCCATAAAGCAATTTAATATATTTATCAAAACGGGAATTCATATAATCTGAATCAATCAGACCTGTATCGATTTCTGTAATATATCCTTCCAAATCATAGGGTGCATCGCCATCACTCATTCCCACATCGTTACCACCTAGTTCTTTATAGCGAAGTACTAAAATTAAATATGTTTTTTCGTCTATACAGACATCAATTATTTCACCTGTATTCTCATTTACATATGAAGGTTTGCTCCATTTAAACCCTTGTATTTTAGCTGCCTCTAAATAACTATTTAATCTATTAAATTCCTTTGCAAACCTTCCACAAACCGATTTGTCTTCGGGCAGCTTTTCAAAGTTAGTTACTCCTGCATTTTCAAACAACTCTGATATTTCCGCAAAAATCCCATTCATCTCTTCCAAATTCTCTGGCAAATGCTGGACAAATAATCCCAATGGTCTATCACCTGAATAAAGTTCTACCGCATCATTAATATTCTTTTCCATTGTATGTGGTTTACGATAATAACGAATTGTTCCAAATGGTTTATCTGGTCCAAATAGACGATTAGTTCTTGAAAATGCCTGTATTAAATTCTCATACCGAAGAACTTTGTCCATATATAAAGTATTAATCCATTTAGAATCAAATCCTGTCAACATCTGGTCTACAACAATAAGCAAATCAATTTGTTTATCTGGCTCACTTGCAATTCTCTCATATGGCTTTTTGTGTGCCAGACGAGCCGCAATATCCTTTTTCATCTTTGGAAATGTTGCAATCGAAAATTCCTGACCATATTTTTTCTTATAATCTTCAATTATTTCAACAAGTCCGTCCTCTTTAAATGCAACACCGCCATTATTATCTATATTAGAATCAAACAGTGCTGTAACCTTCAATTCCGGCTTCATTTTTTTAAATAAACGATAATATTCTATTGCTTCCAGTATGCTGCTTGTTGCAAATATCGCATGGAATTTACTATTATGGCTTAGAGTTATCCAGTTATCCAATATATCTGTTACTACTGTTTTAGTATGCTCTTCTGTTCTATATTGAACATTCGGAATATAATCCTCAATTCCTTTTATATAATTACCTTTTTTATCAATATCTCCTGTCATGCTTACCTGACTTACATCCATATATTTATAATAAATCTTACTTTTATCAGGATTCGCAACTGCTTCTTCCTCCGTCTTTGCTTTGGCTTTTTCCAACGCAACAACTTTGCGGATATCTTTATCTTTAAAAGTCAATACTTTATATGGATCAAATCCAAGCACATTCTTATCTCTGATTCCATCTGCAATACTATATCTATGAAGCTCATTTCCAAAAACTGTTGCCGTTGTATTCTTTTGTTTTTCATTCTTCTCATGAATCGGCGTTCCTGTAAAACCAAAAAACATTGCTTTTGGAAATGTATTTTTTATTGTAATTAACATATCTCCAAATGTAGAACGATGACATTCATCAATAATAAATACAATTCGTTTTTTATTAATAGTTTCAATGTCACATGTATTCAGACCATCAGCTTCTTCCTTAATATTGCTCATTTTTTGTATAGAAGTAACAATAAGTGTGTCTGCCGGATTCGAGCTTTTTAATTTGGTAATAAGCACACCTGTATTCTCCGTTGCCTGAACAGTTTCGTTTTCATCTGCAAATCCACGATATTCTTTTAATGATTGTGTGCCAAGCTCAATCCTATCTACAAGAAAAATAACTTTATCTGCATCTCTTGAACTGGCTATAAGCTGTGCTGACTTAAAACTAGTCATTGTCTTTCCCGAACCGGTTGTATGCCAGATATAACCACCAAGCTGATTGTCTCCTTCCCACTTTGCTTTTGCCACCTTATCTGATATTGCACTTGCTGCAAAGTACTGATAACTACGCATTACTTTTAACAATCCATCAGAATCATCTGCAACCGTATAAAAACCAATCAGCTGATGTGCCATCGGAATGGAAAGCAGTGTAGACGCAATTTTATCCCATTCGTTAATTGGTTCGTTATTATAATCTGCCCAATGGAAATAATAATCAGAATTAAATTTACCATCTGGTCCAGGATTAGCAAAATAAACCGTTTCATCAGGTTCCATTGCCACAAAAATCTGAACCAAAGAAAACAATCCACTAAATACACCCTCCCGTGAATATTTTTCAATCTGATGATATGCCTTGCTTACTGGCACTCCACTTTTTTTCAATTCAATATGTATTACAGGCATACCATTAATAAGCAACATTAAATCTCCACGCCGATCATTCAACACACTCGACTTAGTTGGGAATTTAGGCTGTTGTACAATCTGATATCTGCTCTGTCCTGCTGCAATTTCACGACGGTCGTATATTTTAAGGCTGATTTCTTTACCAAAATGTAATTTATCATCCGGATTATCCCTCACAATAGAAACACTTTTTCCATTAATAAATCCATTTAATTTTAATGGAGTTCTGAGTGTTTCAATTTGTTCCAGAATCTGCTGCATTTCGCCATCTGTCAGTGGATAATCATTTAGTCTGTCTATATCACGGTTATTTTCAAAAAGAATATCTGCCCAATTTCGCAGTAAATCCTCTTCTGAGTAGTTTTTAAGTACTTCTTTTTCCCAGCCTTTTTCAGATAATATTCTAATTAAGGCTTCTTCAAAATCTGATTCTTTATTAAAAACCATTTTCTTCCTCCTTTGTTCAAATTATTTTACTTAACTTACGCTGATGAAGGGTGATAAGGCGGTCGAGTTGCTTGAAATATGCTCCGATTTGCTCCTGTTCTGACTCAGCTTTAGGATACATAATGTATGTATTTTGTATTGCGGATTTCGAAATTGATGAAATCTTCGTCCCCTGAATCAACGGAAGTAACTGGTCATGATATGAACCCGAATTCATATAATATCCCAGATAGCCTTCTGCGAAATTTTCTTTCGGTCTACATGGAATAGTATGCAGTCCTGACAATACTATTTCATCTGTCAAGCCCGCCATTTCACTGCATTTTCCTACAGTTTCATCCTCTGCTGCATCTGCAATAATTATATCTCCATTCTGCAACAACGAAGTCTGATACTTCTTTACAAGTGATTCATCCAATAGGTAAGTCAGTTCATCTTTTTTTACATCTATAACCTCTCCATATTTAATCAGAATATCTCCATAATGCACATTCATAACCTTGCCATCTGCACTACTTAATTCCGCCCTAGATAGAGCGTTATTCTGCATATAATCAAATGTATCTTTGAACTTACGCTGTTCCCAAGAAAATGGATTTTATAGCCAATCTCGCACCATCATTAATGTATAACCCAACAAATTTTGTCCCTTCCATTTACTTATTTCCAATCTATCTGGATCACCCATAGAAAGACCAATCCCCCAAATTTTATCCTTTACTGCACATTCGGCTAAAATAGAATGTTCTGTCTCTTGCAATTGCCTCTTTAAAGATTCATTCTGTGAAAATTTTGCCATCAATCCTTCGAATACAATAATTTGCCGTATACCATTCCAATAATTTTCATTATAATTTGAAATAAGTCGTCCTAATTCTTTAATATAAGCAACGTTTTCTGTCTTAAGAATTTTTTGAGCAATATCATTATCTTCGAAACATATTGCCTTTTGATACATCATAAATTGTTCCATAGAAGAAAAGGTGATATCATTGACAATAAATCGGCTTGGATACCAATTACTTAAATAACCATTTTCTTCCTCTGGATTATGAAAACAAATAACTCTCATGCTACTTTACCTACTTTTTTTACCGCCAATTCAAGTTCTAAATCATGCAATCCACTATAAGCCTTTATCAAAAAATTTAATGGAACTTTTTTGACAACCTCACTACTCGGGAGATTATAATACCATTGATAGTAAGCATAAAACTCCCCTATCCAATCTGGTAGAAATCCTTCAAGTGCCCTTCCATCCTTAAGTTCATATTTATCTGTTTTTTCAAAATAATCCCACAGCTCATTGGCATTCATAGTATTCACATAAGCTTGAGCTTCATCAATACTTTTTCTTGTTTTACTTACCATATAAGCATGAATAAAATCCGCTGTATCTTTTTGAGGATATTTTTGAGAAATAAAATCAAATAGTTTCCCCTGATTTTCAACTACATCATTTAAATATGCATCTGAATATGCTCTCAATTCAATCACCTCTCAAATAATGTGCTAAACACATTGGTTACCTTATTTGCATCTGAGTTAACAAGCTCACGCATATTTTTCCTTGCGACTACGTCTCTTTGATTATATTTATCATTGAATTCATTATAATTAACACTCATCAATTCTGCGTCTACTTCTTCTAACTTTGAATATGCTAACTCTGATTTTATACAATATTGAATACCAAGACCGCCCAACGATAATAACTCCTCGAGAATTTCTATATCAATATTATCGCGGACAAACTCTTTTGCCACATAAAAATATGATGCATTAGCTCTCCAACCTTTGATAACATCATATTGACTTGTATCCATTCCGTACTTTTCAATAAACTTTTGGGCTAAAATTCTATAACGCTTGGTGTCTGCTGCATCTCGATGCTTCATTAATTCTGCTAACCAGGCCAAAACATTGTGTTGTTGAAAATCTAATATTTTCAAATTAGTAATTTCCAATTCGTACTTATGAACCCATCCGTTCTTTTCATCTGGTTTACAAACAGCCCACTCTTTTGCAAGTTCAACATTCTCAGTAAGATAGAAACCTTTTCCGTAATCATGTTTCTCTTCACCCAATCCATATTGTGGTACGACTTTTTTATCTGAAGTCCCATGATATAAAATTATTTTTTCCATATTCTCACTTCTCCTATACAAACATCTTTTCAAGACACGCTTTTTTTAGTATTTTCAATTTTTCCAGCTCACGCTGATGAAGAGTGATGAGATGGTCGAGGGTCATAAAGTATTCACCAATTTGTTGCTGCTCTTCTTTTTTAGGAAAGAATCCTAAACATTCTGAAATATCTTCCTGTCCAATTGTCGTAAATGCCGTTGTCTTTGCCCTTACAATAAATTGCCTTTTAAAAGCATTTCCAGATAAATTGAGTTTAACAAAAAATGGATCATATTTTTCTTTGTTAACCTTAAGTCTTATAAGATGATCGTCATATACAAAATGTCCAGAATCCAGCAATACATTGGCTTCAGCAATACCTTCAGGTTTCAAGGAACTTCTTGTTAAAAAAATATCTCCAAACTCTACGTTGCATTTTTTTACAGCTTCTTCATCATAATTACTGAATGTCAATTTCTCTGGATGAATTTTGTCAGTGTCATACATATTAATTACATTAATATGCTTCACTCCTGTTTCATCGTCTGACTGATTATTCATTATGCCATTCGATAATTTTTCTATAGCTATCTCAGAAACCTTACGCTGTTCCCAAGTATCCTTGAATTTTGCAAATCTAATTTGAGGTTTACCATTTTCTTTCGTCATTTTGTACACCTCCCAACAATTTTTTTAACTCCTTAAGTCCAAGCATATCAGATTCACTACCTTCAAGTTCATCAATCATCCCGGAAATCACTTTTTCAGTTTCTGTAATTTCATTTTCAATTTCTTCAAATGTAGTCTCATACTTCTTTTCTAATAATTCAATATTAGCTACTAATTCTTTGATAATTCTATCTGGAAGCTGCATGATATTTTGAATAAGTGGAATTATCCATTTAGCTTTAAGAAGTTCACTAGCCTGTTCATCAGAAAGATTTTCAATGATATCCTTTGTTTTTGTTTCCAATGATGCACTCTTCGTTTTTATTTCTGCCTTCAATGACTTTTCTTCATCATTAATTTTTGCAATAGTCTCCAGCTTCTCCTTGGTTTCCAATTCTATACTATCGGATTTCAATGCTCTCTTAACTTCAGAAATTACCCAACCATCTTCACTTACAAAATCAAATCCTTTTTCTTCTTCTGTAAGAGAATCAAAGATTTCTTCATATTCAGAAGCTATTTCTGACAATCTGTTTTCTTGGGCTTTTATTCTTTCTTTTTCTTCCGATAGTATTGTATTTTGAACCAATTCAAAAGGAATAATATGTCCTTTCCATCCGTCCTGTACTTCCTGTTCCTTTCCAGCCTTCTTTTTTGTTACCATAAGTGGATCAACTTTTTTAATTGCTTCAGTTCCTTCCGTTTGGATAATTTCCAAATCTACAGCAATTTCTGTCCAATCATCATCCAGTAATTGATAAGCTTCATATTTATCTATAAGTGGAATATCTTCCAATCGTTTGAACATCTCTTCTGAAAGCATTTCCTCTGATTTCAAAACACTGCTTTCATTTATATTTACAATTAATTTATCATATAAATACTTATCAAAACTCTGAAATGCTTTTTGAAATTTCTTTTCGAAGTTTTTGACATCTGAATGTTCCTTTATACTTTTTTTAATATCATTCCTCGCAAGCTGACAATATCCTTTGGAGCTGTTTTCAAAAAGCTCTTCCCTAAGCAAAGGAAATGCTTTCCAATATTTATCCAATTTATCTATTTCCGAAATTGGAAGTCCACCAAACATAGATGCATAGATATCCCATGACTCTGCTTCTTCTGAAGAATCAACATATCTTGGAATATTAAGGTTGTAATCATTTTTTCTAATTTCATCCCTGCTTACCACACGCGAGAATTTGTATACACTTTCTCTGGCAGTTACTACATCTACTATTCTTTTTATATCAGATACACGAAGTTTATTGTTTTTCCCATCTTTCATAAATCCTTTTGATGCATCAATAATCAAGATATCATTATTTATTCTTTTTTGCTTTAATACCATAATGATTGTTGGAATACCTGTTCCATAGAAAATATTAGCTGGCAATCCTATAATCGTATCTATTTTATTTTTTTCAATTAAATTTTTACGGATTTCTCCTTCCTCGCCACCACGGAACAATACACCATGTGGAAGTACTATCGTCATTATTCCATCTGGTTTAATGTGATACAAGTCATGCAATAAAAATGCATAGTCAGCCTTTCCTTTTGGTGCTATTCCATATCCGGCATATCTCGGATCTGTTTCCTTATCAACCGGATTCCAAGCCTGAGAATATGGTGGATTTGATACAACAGCATCCACATAAAGCGGATTATAACTTCCAATCGGATCATTCTCATCAAAATACGGCCAATCATCTTCCAAAGTATCGCCATTCCTTGTCACAATATTGTCTGCCTCAATGCCACGCATAACCAAATTCATTCGCGTCAGATTATATGTATTTTGTTTCAATTCCTGAGCATAATATTTAACTTTATTTTCTCCCGAAATATATTTAGATGCACTCTTACCAATGTTGATTAGTAACGAACCGGAACCGCTCGTCGGATCATATATTTCAATTTTATCCCTATCCTTCAAATGATTTGCCACAATCTCAGACATAAGCAATGACACTTCATGTGGTGTATAAAATTCGCCCGCTTTTTTTCCTGCATTTGCTGCAAATTTTTCTATCAGATATTCATAAATAAATCCCAGAACATCATAACCTTGTTTTCCATCCATTGGAATATCCCTAATCAACTGAATAAGGTCACTAATAGATTTCGATTGTGATGCTGCACTATCACCTAACTTGGACAGTCCTGTCTGAAGTGTATCAAATACTCCTTCAAATACTTTTTTGTGTGCTGGATTTATCAAACGGCTAAACGCAGAAAGTGCATCTCTAACATTCTGAACACTAAAATCCCTATTTTTTTCAAGCCATGTTGAAAACAAATTTTCATATGAAATGAAATAACCCAGATTCTTCTGTATGCTCTCAACCGTCTCTGTATCTTCTTCCGTCAATTCAGACAAATATTCATCTGTCCAATCATTTTCTTTAAGATATTTTACTTCCTTTTCTGACAAAAATTTATAGAAAATAAATCCCAGAATATAATCTTTGTACTCATTTGCCTCAATTTTAGAACGCATCTTATTTGCGGATTCCCAAATTCTAGCTGCTAATTGTTGCTTATTCATAGCCTTCTCCTTGTTTTTAAATATTTTTATTATTTTATCCAAATTCTTGTCCTAAACAATGGACTTATTATTACTTTTCAGGAATAAACTCCACCATATCTTCCACCTTACAGTCCAGTGCCATACAAACTTTTCCAAGTACTTCTGTTGTTACATTTTCATCCCGGCTCATTTTGCTCATCGTATAATGACTTATACCGGCTAACATTTCCAAATCCTTTTTCTTCATATCCCTGTCCAAAAGAATATGCCACAATTTTTTATAACTAACTGCCATTTTATTACACCCTTTCTCTGTTAAAGCATGTGTATTTATGTGTATTTATATTATATCCTACAAGGTTGATATATTTCAACATTAATACTGTATATCATACATAAGTATAAAATTTCAAACTTACTTATAACTCTATCTTGATTAAAGGGTGAGAATCTTTCTTGGGAACAGCGTAAGGTTTTTATATATAAATCAGATATAAATTTGCATTTCAATTAAACATCAAAAAGGCATGACGTTAATCCGTCATGCCTTTTCATTCCTATCCTTTTCGAATCTGCTCATTAATAATCTTCATGTCCAATAAACTTGCACTTAGCAATATATCCACCACACCAGATGGCTCCTGCCACTGTTACAGACAACAGACACTTGAATACCGCCAGTGCGATGATTCCAATTGTAAGATTTCCTGCAAAGTATGCAGAAACCACCCCCTGTATTGGTTTACATAACATAAGCCAGCCTCCCACATAAAGGGCTAGCAGCGTTCCGATGACAGAACAGAGTGTTCCGATCATCAGTCTCAGTGTTTTATGGCTAATCTGTGTTTCCTCTGCCTGTTTTGTAACTTCTTTCATCCTAATTCCCCTCTTCTCTAACATATCCCTTAGCATTTCTACTTGTTTAAACTTTTCAGATAAAAATTTACATTTCTATATCAAATATACAATTTTTTTGTCGAAAATTCAAGTGATTTTCTATTACAATCTGTTGTAATCTGTTGTATCTGCGCCTTTCTTACTTTATAATAGTAACACAGTAAACAGAATTTTTCAGGGGTGACTCTATTATATGAATGGTCCGAAAAAACTACAACAGATATTGGCTGTTCTCTTTATTTTTACAATTTTATTATGCAGCTGTAGAAAAGCAGAAAATACTCTATCCACAAAACAGGAACCTTCACTGCCAACTATTGTAATTGGCAGTGACAATTATCCGCCTTTTAATTATAGCGGAACAGACGGCAAACCAACCGGCATTGATGTGGAACTTGCCACGGAAGCCTTCCACAGAATGGGCTATCAGGCTGAATTTGTCACCATCGACTGGGAAAATAAAAAAGAGCTTCTGCAGGATGGCAGTATCGACTGTGCCTGGGGCTGTTTTAGTATGGACGGACGAATGGATGAATACAAATGGGCGGGACCTTATATGATCAGCCAGCAGGTGGTTGCAGTCAGTCCAGACAGCAATATTTACACCCTGCAGGATCTTGCCGGTAAAAACATTGCCGTTCAGGCCACCACGAAACCGGAAGATATTTTTCTCAACCAGACCGATCCCGACATTCCAAACATTAACGGGCTTTTCTCCATGCAGAATCGTGAGCTGATTTACCCAATGTTAAGCAAAGGTTATGTGGATGCAGTTGCTGCCCACGAAACTTCTATTTTACAATATATGTCCGATTATCATGTGGAATACCGCATTCTGGATAAACCGCTTCTTACTGTCGGACTGGGTGTGGCTTTCTCTCTTGATGATACCAGTGGGCTTAACGAAGAGCTGTCTGATACTTTAGAGGAAATGCAAAAGGATGGAACCTCTGAGAAAATCATCGGAAAATACTTAGCGCATCCAAGTACTTATCTGGAGGTAGAAAATTATGAAGTCAAATAAGAACAAACCCTTTAGACTGCGTTTTTTCTGGCCTTTTTCAATATTTCTTGGCATCCTGTTCTTCCTTCTGGTATTTTTTACTTCCGCAAATGATGATATCGAATCCACAGAAGAACACCTTGCAGATACGGTTAATTATTTGAAGAAACAATGCTCCACCTACAGCAATTTAAATTTAGCCTCCGAAACAAAGAGCCTGATGCGTATTATTGAATGCTGTCAGCAGGCTGCCCACAATATTTCTACGGATAACCGTCTGCATGGCACAACATCCATGGAAAAAGCTTCCATGGAAGAATTTACAAAAGACCTTTATATTACCGGCATTATTTTTCTGGATGAAACCGGAACTGTAACCTCTGAATATTGTACTGATTCCATTGGCAGTGCCGGTCTAACCGATACGCTGGAAAAAGAAGTTCTTCTGGATGTTGCCATACATCCGGAAAAAACATACTCTTCCAGAATCGACTGTGAAGATGGCTCTTATATCGATCTGGCAGCGGTAGGACGTACCGATACCTCTGGTATTATTGTAACTTATTACCATACACCACTTGATTACATTGAAAGTTACAGCATCTCTTTTCAGAATTTGCTGTCTGGCTACAGTATCAGCCGTAGCAGCACCATTGTCATTACCAGTGGTGATAAAGTGATTGCCTCAAATGAAGAAAAACTCGAAGGAACAGATATTAAGAATATTGAAGTACTACAGAATATAAACAAAAAAGCGGTGAGTGGACAGATGGTTCATGTTCATAATACAGTCTCCTCACCAAAGCATGTCTTTGGTATGTTAGACCAGGGGCAGAATTATTATATCTACGTCTATCTGCCTGAGCATGCAGTTTTTGAAACGACTCCGCGAAAAGTATTTTATTATATGTTTGGTTATATCTGCCTTCTTCTGATTTTCCAGATGCTGCGCTGGAGGACTGACCAGAGCTACCAGGAAGCCCAGTTGAAGAGGGATAAGCTCTATCAGGAATCACTAAAGGAGGCTGCCAAAAAAGCAGAAAGTGCTAACCTTGCCAAGACTGAATTTTTGCAACGGATGAGTCACGATATCCGGACGCCGATTAACGGAATCCGTGGTATGGTGGAAATTGCCGGACATTATAAAGATAACCCTGTCAAGCAGCAGGAATGTCTCGGGAAAATCCGGGAGGCTTCTGGTCTGCTCTTAGAACTTGTAAATGAAGTTCTTGATATGGGAAAACTGGAATCCGGCGAAATTGTCTTAGAATCCCGCCCATTCCATGTTCTGCACCTGGTCCATGATATCACCACCATTGTAGAAAAGCAGGCTGCGGAACGTGGCATCGAAATTATTTCCGAAGTTCCTTCTGTCCAGCATCCCTGTCTCATCGGAAGTCCTATTCATATCCAACGGCTTCTTATGAATATTGTAAGCAATGCAGTAAAATATAATAAGGAAAATGGAAAAGTCATTCTAAGCTGTCATGAAGTACGTTTCACGGAAGATACTGCCTGGATTGAATTTACCTGCTCTGATACCGGAATCGGCATGAGCAAAGAATTTCAGGAGCATTTATTTGAACCTTTTACCCAGGAAAGCCATGATGCCCGTTCTACTTACAACGGTACCGGACTTGGCATGGCAATTGTAAAGAATCTTTTGGATAAAATGGGCGGAACCATTGATTTTTCCAGTGAGAAGGATGTCGGCACCACTTACCGGATTACGATTCCTTTTTGTATCGACCATAACGCCGCTTCCACTTCCGAAGCAGAAACTTCCGATGAAGAAATCTCTCTTTCCGGCTATCATATTCTGCTGGCTGAAGATAATTTGCTAAACCTTGAAATTGCAGAATTTATTCTGACTGATGCCGGTGCAGTGGTTACCAAAGCCTGCAATGGAGAGGAAGCACTACAGCTTTTTATGGAGGCTTCTCCTTATGAATACGATATCATTTTAATGGATATCATGATGCCGGTTATGGATGGTTATCAGACAACCCGTGCCATCCGTTCCTTAGACCGTCCGGATGCAAAAACAATTCCGATTCTTGCCATGACTGCAAACGCCTTTGCAGAAGACCGTCAGAAAACTTATGCTGCCGGTATGGACGAACACCTTACCAAACCACTGGATACGGAACTTCTTTTAAAAACAATTGCTAAATACACACCAGAGAAAAAAGCTCCTATGACACCATAATGCAGCAGAGCTTTCTTCTTCTTTGCCAGACAACCGTAAGAAACTGCCGACAGCAGGTTCTTACGGTTATTTGATATTATAAAAATCTCTACCCAATCTGACGTCCGACAATTCGATAATAGGTTCTTGAGGTCATCTTGTATACCAGCAGATAAATAACTGTAAATACTGCAATCGTACCAAGGAGACAATACGCAAACAGTCTTCCATTATTCAGATTCATCACTGCCAGTATCATCCGGATCATTGGAAACGCTGCCAGCACATGTAGCGCCGCGGTAACAATCGGTAGTAAAAATACCATCCGGATCTGTGCACTGATTGTTTTCTTTACCTCTTCATTGCTCATTCCTACTTTTTCCATAATGGCAAAGCGCTCTTTATCCTCATATCCTTCCGAAATCTGCTTATAAAAAATAATAAGTACGGTAATCATCAAAAACAGGATTCCAAGGAAAATACCAAGGAACAGAAAGCCGCCATACATCTGCCGGAAGGAATCTTCATTTTCTGCCCTTTTTTCTATCATGATATAATATTTACCGTCGTGCCCTTCTTCCATGCCGGATGCACCAATTGCTGCAGACACTGCATTTCCACAGGCAATTTTTTCTTCCCTGTTTCCATCGATGTCGATATACAGAGAATAATAATAGCTGCTGGCATTTTTCCCATAAATCTCTTTCTGTGCTTCATACAACGGTGCCATATCTTCTACGCTGTTTACTACCATATAATAGACCTGATTATCCATCCAATGTCCATTTTCAGAAGAAAAATGCTGTTTCTGTAAAATAGGATAAGTATAATCTCCAACCGTAATCGTATCTTTATCATAGTCATCACTGGTTGCCAACACCACTTCGTGATCCGAAAGCTCCGGAACCCTTACATTATAAGCTTCCTCATAATCTTCCCTTGTAATCATGCGGAGCATAATAATACCAGAACCATAATCGCCCTCATCATCATGTTTTCGAATTACAAGATTTCCATCTTCTGATATGCAGGAAAATGTCAGCGTCATCATGCCCTGTTCTTCTTTTATACTGCGGTTCTCCTGCCGGATGGTGCGGTTCACTAACTCCCGCAACGCATCACCTTCTGTAATCGGATTTTCACTGGTAATGGATACTCCGATATCTCCCTGATAACGGGCTGCCAGTTCATCATCCAGTCCGGCATACATACTTACCGTTGAAGAAATTACCACCAGTACCATCGTGGATAAAATACAGATGCTTGCCAGTCCTGCTGCATTCTGTTTCATCCGGTAAATAAGACCAGAAACTGCCACAAAATGTTTCTTTTTATAATAATAACTTTTTCTCTTTCTTAAGAACTTAAGCACGGCAATGCTGCCTGCCATAAATATAAAATAGGTTCCGATAATTACAAGTATTACCGCTACAAAGAACAGAAGCACTGCAGTTACCGGATTATCTACTGTAATTGCCATATAGTAGCCTGCTGCAAGTGTTACAATTCCAACTATTGCTATCAGCTTTTTCGTCTTCGGCTCCCGCTCGCCCTGGCTGCTTCCATGCAGCAGTTCCACCGGTTTGGCAAGCTGTATCTGAAACAGATTATATATAAAGGTCAGCATAAAAATACCGGCAAACAAAAGGATGGTACTTACAACGCCACTTTCTGATACATAAAAAACAATTTCTGCATGGTATCCAATCATAGCATACAATAACATACACATCAGTTTACTGAAAGCAATTCCTGCAACAAGTCCGCCACCGATAGCAACCACTGCCGAAAAAAACGTCTCCAGAAAAATTACTTTTGTCAGATGCCTTTTCTCCATTCCAAGAATGTTATAAATACCAAGCTCCTTTTTTCTCCGTTTCATAATAAAGCTGTTGGTGTAAAACAGGAATATCACAGAGAAAAATCCAATGATAACTGCACCCAGTCCCAACACAAGCTCTACATCCATGGCACCAAATGGCAGTTCATCCAGTCCCGGATTGTGATTGAGGTACAGCATGGTATAAAAGAATGCCACCGTCAGCATCCCGGTCAACAGATACGGCAGGTAAAACTGTCTGTTGTGCTTTATATTATTTACTGCCAGTTTTCCATATAAACCCCTATTCATGTTTCTCACCACCTGTCGTAAGCATCGTCAGTGTATCGGAAATCTTTGCATACAATTCCTCACTGGTTAAATTACCACGGTAAATCTGGTGGAATACTTCCCCATCTTTAATAAACAATACTCTTCTCGCATGGCTTGCAGCCTTAGTGCTATGGGTTACCATAAGAATTGTCTGTCCCCGCTCATTAATCTTATTAAATAATGTCAATAAATCTTCCGTCGCTTTGGAGTCCAGTGCTCCGGTAGGCTCATCTGCCAGTACCAGCTCCGGCTTGATTATCAAGGCTCTTGCTACCGCCGCACGCTGTTTCTGTCCGCCAGATACTTCATAAGGATATTTTCCAAGAATATCAAGAATTCCAAGCTGCGCCGCAATCGGTGTTATGCGCCGCTCCATCTCTTTATAATCCACACCGGATAACACCAGCGGAAGAACGATATTATCTTTTAATGAAAAATTATCCAAAAGATTAAAGTCCTGAAATACAAATCCAAGATTTTCTCTCCGGAATGCGGAAATCTCTTTTTCCCGGATATCCACAATGTTCTTGCCATTTAATATGACCTGTCCACCGGTGGGCTTATCCAGTGCTGCCAAAATGTTTAAAAGCGTAGTCTTTCCGGAACCGGATTCTCCCATGATTGCTACATATTCTCCTTCTTCCACTGAAAAGGAAAGATTCTTTAATGCCTCTACCTGATTTCCACCCAGGCGGGTTGTATAAACTTTTTTCAGATTATTTACTTCTAAGATTGCCATTGTTTTCTCCTCACTTTATTGCTCTGTCATCTTTTCCATTATCATAGCAAAAAAGGAAAATGTCAGCCATGGATTCTGCTTACATTTTCCCTTTATCTCTTACATTTTTGTAAGATTGAAATTATATTTTCTAGCTTTTTTATTGTACCATAATTATATTCCACATTTTTCAGGTGATAAATTTGCTAATATTTACATTTTTCAGGACATAATTTTGTATATCACTTATCTCTACTTCGCATTTCAAGATGTACCTTCGTTCCCACTCCAATCTCCGACTCAATCGTAATTTCATGGGACAGCTTGCGCATAATTTTCCGGCAGAGATACAGTCCGATTCCTGTGGAGCGCTTATCTGCATGACCGTTATAACCGGTATAGCCTTTTTCAAAAATCCTTGGCAAATCCTCCGGTGCGATACCGATTCCGGTATCTTCGATAACCAGCTCTTTTGTCTCTTGCTCCGGTTCTTCCTTTAAATAAACAGAAATGGTTCCACCGGCAGTATACTTAATGGCATTGGATAAAATCTGTTCGATTACAAATTCCAGCCATTTTTCATCGGTCAGTACCTGCGTGTCAATGGAACTTAATTCCATTTTAATTTTCTTTCGCACAAACAGTCTGGCATACTTGTGGATTGCCTCCCGCACTACTTTATCCAACGAAACTTCACCAATCACAAAATCCGTACTTTTCGCAGACAGTCTGGAAAACTGCAATGCCATTTCCACATACTGCTCAATGGAGAAAAGCTCTTCCCACATTTCCTGACTCCGCTCATCTTCTTCCTCTGCCAGCAGCAGGCGCAGTGCCGCAATCGGCGTCTTAATCTGGTGCACCCACATGGTAAAATATTCTGCCTGCTCCACCTGCCCGTTTTCCAGCTCATTAATCTGCTGCTGCAGTGTGATATATAACGAACGAAGCATTTTCTGGTAATCCGTTTCCATCTGTCCCTGCGGCAATGACAGCTTATCCATTGTCACTGCAATTTCAGAAGTCTGCTTTTCCAGCTTCTTATGATGCAGATAACGCCTTGTAAAATCTATGATTACTACCAGTAAATACAAAAAGAAGCACAAAAATGCGGCATATCCCCATTGTGCCAGCGGCACCTGCTCAAATCCGATTACAAAGCACAGGATTCCAAAGCAGGCAAGCACTAACAACAGCCATTTCAGATTTTCCTTCAGATAATTTTTGACAAATCTCATTTCAGCCGATACCCGATTCCCTTCTTCGTAAGAATAAAATCCTCCAGACCTGCATCCGCAAGTTTCCTTCTAAGGCGGTTTACATTTACGGAAAGTGTATTCTCATCCACAAAGCAGTCACTTTCCCAGAGCTTTGTCATCAGCGTATCTCTTGAGACTACCTTTTCCTTATTTTCCATCAGTGTCTTTAGAATCCGCAGTTCATTCCTGGTAAGTTCCACTTTCTTATCCTGATAGGTAAGGACTGCTTCCGCCACCTGAAGCATCACTCCGTGATAGGTCAGCATTTCTCCGGTCTCCGTAAAATCATAGGTGCGCCGCAGCATTGCCTGTACTTTTACCGTAAGGACACTTAAGTCAAAAGGCTTTGCAATAAAATCATCCGCTCCCATATTCACAGCCATGACAATATTCATATTGTCCGCAGCTGAAGAGAGGAAGATAATCGGCACCTTGGAAATTTTGCGGATTTCACTACACCAGTAATATCCATTGTAAAAAGGAAGTCCGATGTCCATCAGCACAAGCTGCGGTGCAAACTCCGCAAATTCTTTTGTAACTGCTGAAAAATCTTTTGTGCACTGCACTTCATATTCCCAGTTTTCTAAATGTTTTTTAATACTTCTGGCTATAATTACATCATCTTCCACAAGATAAATCCGGTACATCTTCCCCCTGCCTTTCCGTTTTTCCCATACACTTCACTTTCTCTATGTTTTTCACTCTTTAATCCGGTGTTTCATAATACGGAAAAAGATTTTTATCCTTGTCTTTTTCTTTTTCAAACATGTTGTTGTATTGCAGGATATTATACTGATTCAGAAGGTCTGCATCTTCTCCCTGTGCCTCGGAATAATGCAGAAATTCGTCCTGACTTTTGGAATAAAATGCTCTGGAATTCATTGCCGGTATCTCTTCCTGCAAGTCTGCTAAGAACTGGTTATATGCCGGCAGTTCAATACCCGCCTGCTGCAGTGTCATTGTAGATAAGTAATTCAGGCTGGTCAGTTCCACATCTTTACTTTCACTGTCATAATTCGTCCATACAAAAAATGGTACTGTAAATAATTCCTGCAGTTCATCCAAGGTAAGACCGGATAATCCCTTGCCATTCATGGACAGATAGAAATTATTATTCAGGCTCGGCTGATGGTCTCCGAAAAATACGATTTCGACCTTGTCATCCACATTTTCAAAATAAGTAATCAGATTTTCCAGTGCCTTGTCACTCTCATGAATCAGGCTTAAATACTGGTTCACATCACTGAAATAATGATTCTTAAGATTTATGGTGTTCTGGAAATTATCATAATAATCGGTATAGCCACCGTGATTCTGCATGGTAACACCTAAGATAAATAATTTTTCATCGGAAGTCTTTGCCTCATACTGGTCAATAATTTTATTGTATAATTCCTGGTCCGTAATATATTCCCGCATGATATTGGTCTGGTCAAAATCATCGATAAAGAGACTCTCATCGAAGCCCAGCAACGGATAAACCTTGCTTCTGCTCCATCCGGACGCATAGTAAGGATGCATGGAAATGCAGGAATATCCCCGCTCCTTTAAGGTACTTACCAGGGAATACGGTTTCTTTGACATATACTGCTGATAAGGCACGGAGCCGCTTGGCAGGAATGCCATGGAATTTCCCGTCAGAAATTCCCACTCGGAATCCGGTGTCTTTGCACCAAAGACAGAAGACAGTGCATATCCCTTAATGACATTGGTGTCCATGGAATCGAAAAATGGTGTTACCTCTTCCGTTGTCTCAAATCCATAATGGGAAATCACACTTAAATCCGCAAAGGACTCATTCATAATAACAATAATGGTCGGGTCATCTTCCGAGTCTTTATTCTCCAGTGCCGGATATTCTTTGGAGATTTCTTCCACCACATCTTTTGAGTATCCATCCGGCTCCGCCACAAAGGAATCCCGGATGCTGAGTACAAAATTTAAGATATAGCCGTTGCGGTAAGTTCCTTTCTGTTCCCAGGATTCCATTACCGTATCTTCTGCGGCAATTCCCACATAAATTCCCATCACCAGTGCTGCCGCAAAGGCACTGATCCGGAGCATCCATTTCTTTTTAAATTCAAAATTCAGCTTTCTTATAAAGGCAACATATATCATGCTAAAAAGTATGACATAGACCGCCCGGTCTTCCAATACAAATTTATAATTTGCTGCCACGGAAAGTCCGGTGGATGCCGCTTTCAAATCTCCGAAAGAAAATTCATTTCCACGGAACTGATAGACAAAGTAATTGATTCCTGCAAGGCTTAAAAGGAAAATATGTCCTATCATGCAGGCAATCTTCGGCTTTGCTGTAATCACTAACAGGGCAAAATAAAAGACCATGCAGCAGAGCACATTCCATCTGGTGTGATTCACACTGATTTTCTCCCGCAGTTCTGCATCCAGCAAAAGATACTGCACCATATGCTCCGTCATGATGGCACTTAGGAAAATTTCAAGAGCAGCCCAGAGTGGATTGGCTTTCTCCGGCAATGTAATCCTAAGATTTTTGATTCCAAAATAAATCAACCCTGCGGCAACTGCCACTGGCACATTTACCCCACCATAGAGACAAAAGCCCAACATCACTGCAAAAGCAATGAGTCCGGCTCTTATATTTGTTTTCTTATAATCCAGTCCGATAAGTCTAACTGAATGTTTTTTATTCTGCTCCTTTTTATCCTGTACGGTCTTATTCTGTTCTATTTCATTTCTTTCTGCTTTATTCTTATTCATTTCTTACAATCCTGCCGTCTTCTTCTGTGACAGAACTTCTGTCCATCCGCTACTATAACGCAGGTCTTTTTTGTTTGCAAGCCTCTTCACAAAATCTTAAAGAAATCTAAGCGACTGCAATCGGTCCCATTCCCATTGCCCAGCAGATGATATACAAAATCAGAAGGTGCGCCGGATAGAAAATGTAGAAAAAGTATTTCAAAGAAAGTCCACGTTTTCCATTATAAAATGCAATCGGAATGAATGCCAGCGGCGCAGTAAGCTCCCAGGAAAATCCGATACATCCTGCAAGCAGCTGGTAGGATTTTTTCTTACGGAATACATAGAGTAATACGATGCAGGCAACGCCAATTCCGGCATAGTCGGTATTTAAAAATTCTGCCGCAAGGATTCCTGCTGCAAGAATTCCCGCATCAAAAATAACTTTCTTAAACTTCGCAAACCGTTCCTGATTCTCCACTGCCTGGAATCCCCACATAACCATCAGTCCGATAAACAGTGTAAAAAATACATTCTGGTAACCGGATTCCAATATTTTTCCATTGAATAATAAGTCAAATGGAATTTCAGATACCAGGCAGAAGGAAAGCAGACGAAGTGCATATTTCTTCACATCATGGGTATGTTCAAAGCCTTCGATTAAAAGAAAACAGAAAATCGGAAATGCCAGTCTTCCGACAAAACGCATCATCTGATACGTAATTACCAGGGTACTGTTGGCATCAATCCATGCATTCAGATCTGCCGCCTCATTCATACCACGGACTACCAGCAGTCTGCCAAGAACTCCGGCTCCGATATGGTCAATTAACATCGTTATAATCGCAATGATTTTCAGTGTGCTGCCACTGATTCCTTTTCTTTCTTTCATCTTAATTCCTTCTCTTTCCCTTACTGCTGTGCCTTATCTGCCTTGCGTTTTGCAATCCGTCGGTCAATACGCTTATGCAGTAATACCACCACACCACCGATAACAAATGGAAGTACGAATGTTGCAAAACGGTATAACAATGCCGCAGAACCGGCTTCTCCGGTTCCTACCAATACTGTAAACAATGCGGTAAATACAAACTCTGAGGAACCGATTCCTGCCGGAGACGGAATGACTGCTGCCAGCATAAAAGCAAGGGAAGTAACTGCCCAGGACTGTAATAGTGTCAATCCATATTCCCGATATAAAATCACGAATGGTATGCCATAGCAGAATGCAAATTTCAACAGATTCTTAGCTACAATGGATGCGATTAGTTTTCCCTTGGTCAGAAGCATGCCTGCTGCATCCTCTAAGATGCCACACTGTTCCCGTAACATGGCTGCCTGCGCATCGAATTTTCCTTTGCGGTTCAGCTTGTCCACCAGGAAAAGTAAAATTCCATGGAACTTCTTTGAACAGCAGAATAAAAGTAATGCAGTTGCTATCACTGCCGTCAACACATATCCTGCAATCAGAAGATTAAAATATTCGGAATAATGTTCCTTCATAAATCCGAAATTTAACAGGAAGAAAATAATGGAAAAGATTGCAATCGTTACTTTATGAATCGCATATTCTACCATATACATTCCGGTTCCCTGAAAAACCGGAATTCCTTTTTCATTGAAATAATATACCGCTGCCACACCGGCACCACTGCCTAAGGTTGCCACACGGTAAAATGAGCAATAAAAGGCGCTCTCTACACCCATCCGGTATGTAAACTGTGGATTATACTGCTTTGCGAAGGAATAATTAATCCATCCTTCTACCACATTATACATAACACCGGCACCGCAGATGGTAATGACCACCCAAGGTGCAGTTGTAGAAAGCTCCTTTAAAATTGGTCCGGCTGAATCCCGGAACGTATAAATGATAATTGCTACGATGGCAATTACAAAAACCAGTTTCAGTATTTGCTTTGTCCGCTTATTAATAAAACCTCACTCCCAGTTCTCTTTTTCCTCTGCTGCCTGTCTATTTTACCACGTATCTCCATGGATTATTCGTCACACACAGGATTATATCAAATATCCATTTTTTGTCAAACTTCTGTATTATATTTCCTGGCAAAAAGTGCTATACTTTAATTATCTATATATAAGCGATTGCAACGAAAGAAATTCTAAATGGTGAGTTTTTGATATTCAAAAGATATCTTTTTCTTTGATATGAAATGCCTGCAGTTCTTAGTGCATGTTTTTCTTGATTGTAAACTGTCTTTCCGCCTGCTTTGACGGAAGTACCGCACTGTCCGCCGGATGCGGATGCGACATAAAGCCTGCAAGGGGCACTGGGAATTTCGATTTACATTTCATTCGTTCTGGCAACCGGCGCAAATTCACATCCATGTTCAGATGCGCCTCGCTGGCACGTCCTGTGCCAGCGTTGCCGGATGCCAGACGAAATTCCGGGTGCCCCTAACAGCCCTTATCATGCATCCGCATTTCGGCGAACCGTGCAGTACTTTTGTCAAACATTGGAAAGACGGTTTTTATCACAGGAAGAAAAACATGCACTTTAGAACTGCGGTATTTTATAGCCGAAAAAGATACTTTTAAATAGCAAAAAACTCACCCCTTTAAAATTTGCTGCAATCACTTAAAATATAATTAGTTGAAAGGATTGTTGTTATGCCAGGATTTACCACCCACTATTTATTTGGACTGAATTCTTTTCGTGAATTAGAGGAACCGAATCTTGTTTCCTGCATCCGTAAATTTCCGCATGCATTCTGTATGGGCTTACAGGGACCGGATATTTTCTTTTATTACCTGCCGTCCTACCTTCGCTCTTCCGGAAATATCGGGCAGTTGGCACATCACAAAAATACCGGTGTTTTTCTTACCCAGCTTTTAAAAAGTAAGGACATGTTCTTGGAAGAGACGGAGCAGCAGATTGCCATTTCCTATATCTGCGGCTTTCTTGGACATTATGTCTTAGATACTACCTGTCATCCATATATCTTTGCCAAGTCACACTATGGCACTTATGATAAGGGTTATTTTGGTCATCATGTATATCTGGAAACAGATATTGATGCAGAGCTTCTTACCTATTATAAGAACTGTGCGCCATCTGAATTCAACCAGAGTGCCACCCTGCACATCAGCCGGAAGGAACGGCACATCATTGCTTCTTTATTATTAAAGACTTACAGCTCCACATATAAAGAGTACCGCTTTACTTACCGCTCCATGCAGGCTGCCTTAAAAGCTGTGCAGCTTAATACCGCATGGATTCGTGACCCGCAGGGCAAGAAAAAAGTCCTTGCCCGTAAAATCGAGGCAAAGACTTTAGGTTATGCATGTATTTCTCCGTTGATTCCAAGTGACTACTTTACTTTTACGGTAGACCCGCTGAATCTTCGTCATTTCCGTTGGCGGAATCCATGGAACAAAGAAGATGTCTCCCATGAGTCCTTCTTTGACCTTTTGGATACTGCGGGAACCCGGTATCAGTCCATCTTAAATAAAACTGCAAGACTGTTTACGCTTCCAATCGGAACGCCGGTTTACCGGGAACAGTTAGATGCACTTTCCTTAGAGCTAGGAAACAACTCTTATGATTCCGGACTTCCATTAGAGAAAAATTCCTGAATCTGACCACAGATAATCTCCATGAGGCGGGTGCGGGCTTCCACACTCGCCCATGCAATATGCGGCGTAATCAGTAATTTCTCACTGTCTTTGATTCTGCGCAGCGGATTTTCCGGACTCATCGGTTCTACCCGGAGGACATCCAGTCCTGCTGCCGCAACCTCACCCTGTTCCAAGGCTTCTGCCAAATCCTCTTCTACCACAATCGGTCCTCTTCCAAGGTTTAAGAAAATAGCCGTTTTCTTCATCTGATGAAAAGCTTCTTTATTCATCATATCCAACGTGTTTTCATCCAACGGTGCATGAACGGATACAATATCCGATTCCTTTAACAGTTCTTCGAAGCTGACACGCTCATAGCCCGGCTGGCTGTTTCGTCCGGAAGTGGAATAGTAAATGACACGACAGCCAAAGGCTTTTGCAATATCTGCAACTCTTCTTCCGATATTTCCAAGTCCGATAATGCCCCAGGTCATTTTTGCCAGCTCTCCGAAATGTTTATCAAAGTGGGTAAACATTTTATCTCCGATATATTTTTCATCTTTTACATAGCGGTCATAATAAGGCAGTTTTTCCAGTAAATAAAACAGCATGGCAAAGGTATGCTGTGCCACCGATTCCGTGGAATATCCCGCTACATTGCGCCATGCAATACCACGTTTTTCAAGGTATGCCTTATCGAGATTATTCGTTCCGGTTGCCGTCACACACACAAGCTTTAAGTGGCTTGCATTTCCAATGGTCTTTTCGTTAACTTCTACTTTATTTAGTACCAGCACATCTGCATCCACGCTTCGTACTGCCGCTTCCTCTGCTGTCGAGAAATCATATTTTATAACTTCTCCCAATGCATCATATGCGGATAAATCAATATCCTCTCCAATTGATTTTGCATCTAAAAAAACGATTTTCATTCTGTCTCTTCCTCCTGCAATGCTGCCGCAATTTCATTCATTTTCTTCTTGTCCAGCCGGTAAAATTTCAACGCAATCAAAGAACTTACCCAGCCGATAATCGGTGTTCCGCAAAATAGGAATATGGTTGTATAACGCAATACCGGTGTCAAGGCATCACCAATCTGCGGAAATGTTTTATTATATCCAATCAGTAACATTACCAGTCCTACAAATGCCGTTCCCAGTGCTGCAAAGATTTTATCTACAAAGGAAAACAGTGCTCCCATCAGTCCCGGTACAAATTTACCGCTGCGGTACTGCTCATAATCGGAGCAGTCTGCAATCATCGGCACCACCATATTATTTGTAATGGACTTACAGCCATTTAACAATACAAAGAATAACATAAACCAGAAGGAAATGGCATTAAAATGTTTGAGATTAAAAGTAACCGTATTGATATTATCCTGCATCAATATCACAATCAATAGTAACTGGAAGAAAATGCCAAGTCCCGTAAATAATACCAGTGCCTTCTTCTGTCCCATCCGTTGTGCTGCCCGGATGCCAACGGTCACTACCAAAAGCGTTGGCAATGCTGCCACCACACCAATCCATCCGGCGATTCCATAATTTTCCATCATGATGCCATAAAGCATAACGCCTACTGTTGTATGGCTGTATACCGTTGCCGCAAACCGGTTGGTGCAGGCTGCCATAATCAGCATACGGATTGGCTTGTTCTGTTTTAAAATCAAGAAAAAATCCCACACCTTAATCTTCTGTGTCTGCTGATGTTCATAGCGTCCCGGCTGGTCTTTCTTCCAGATTCCGATTACCGCCAAAAGTGTTGCCAGTGCCGACAATACCACAACCCAGAATACATACTCCACATACAGCTCTTCGTTGGTAAATCCACCGTATTTCGGCACCAGATAATTGGCTACAAACAAGGCACTGCCGCCGTATGCCGCCATGATGAAAATGGAATCGAAATAAGTGGACAGCGGGCGTTTCTTCGGATTATTGGTAATAATCGTCTGCCCCGATTTGGCAACCACAGTCTGAAAGGTATATCCGATAATAAAAATTGCATAGATAATAATAAAATACGGAATCCGT
The DNA here is from genome assembly GCF_025567465.1 of Roseburia amylophila. NCBI lineage: Bacteria > Bacillati > Bacillota > Clostridia > Lachnospirales > Lachnospiraceae > Roseburia > Roseburia amylophila. Next base: position 105,570 of record NZ_JAOQKI010000001.1, on the reverse strand, counting down.
ACCCACTTTGGAATCAGATGTGTTGTCGCAAACAGGAGAACAGCACTGACTGCCATCAGTATATTTCCAGCCACCATAAAAGGACGGAATTTTCCAAACCGTCCTTTACTCTTATCCAACAGAAAACCAACCACAGGGTCAGTTACACCATCAAAAATATTCATTGCTGTTACCAGTGAAGAAATCAACACAACAGAAAAGCCAGCCATGGAATTGGCATAGTATGAGATATAGCCCATCAAAGCCAGATACAGATTTGCTGCTGTATTATTCATGGAAAAAAATGCAATCTGCCAGATCTTTGCATCATTATAATGAATTGTCTTTTCCTGCTCTATCTGTTCACTCATCATTCCTGCTTCTTACTTCTTCAAATAATTCTTTAATGCTACCATCTGTTCTTTTCCCTCAAGATAACCTTCTTCGTATAATTCTTCTAACCGCTTCGGGTCACTTTCGGTTCTGCCTACCCCATGGGTCGTATCCGGTGCAATTACAAAAACGCGTCCTTCTTTTTCCAACCGGAATAATTTTTGCATGGACTCATTATATTTTGCCGGACGCTCCTTCAAATCCTTTACGATATTTGGATAACGCCGATATAATGCAGAAGAAATCTTCGTTCCTCCATCCGTATGCTTCTCATAGCCACGCTCTCTTGTCAGTACGACAATTACTTTATCGCAGCCCTGCTCTAATGCCCTCTCAAATGGAACGGAATCTGCCACGCCGCCATCCAGATAATAGCGTCTGCCTACCTGCACCGGCTTGAAAAATACCGGAAGTGCACAGCTTGCTTCGATAACTGACATGCTGGAGCTGTCTCTTGGCACTTCAAGATACTCTGCTTTACCGGAATGAATGTTGGTCACTGCTGCTTCCACCTGTCCCGGAAATGCTGCAAATGCATCATAATCAAAGGGCAGTAATTTATTTGGCACTTCATCAAAGACGTAATCCAGATTATAAAAGGTCTTGCGGTTCTTATCAAATAAGAACTTAAATCCCTGATAATTGCCATCTGACATATATTTTCTTGCAAGCTCTAAGTTTCTGCCGTGCTGCTTTGACAAATAGGATAAGCCAAAGGCTATTCCTGCCGATACGCCGATAAAATAATCAGGCATTATATTTTCTTCAAGAAATGCGTCTGCCACTCCACAGGAAAAAATTGTCCTGCTGGCTCCGCCTTCAAATACCATTCCAAGTTTCATATGCAATCGCCTGCCTTATCTTTTCTTACTCTACTGTGGTTTTACAATCAGTTTGACACCACTTATTGCCACAACTTCTGCAGTAGTATCTGCTTCTATGGTAACTGCATCGTCATTGCTTCTTGCCGTCCATTCCTGTCCGTTTAATACAGCTGTTCCTGTCTCCTCGATATTGTCAATCTTCATGGTTACACGTACGGTCTTTCCGATGGCATCCTCGTAATTCGTCCGGGTCTTATGCGGGTTTAAATATTTTACTGCCCATGGTCTTGTAAAGAATAACAATACAAAAGATACCACAAGGAATAAAATTACCTGCAGCCAGACTGGACCTCCTACTGCTGCCACAATCAGGGCTGCCATGCTTCCTCCTGCAAACCAGATGGTTGTCAGTCCTACCGTAATAATCTCTATAATCAGTAATATTACAAAAAGTGCTAACCAGAAAATAATCATCTCCTGCTCCTCCCTTTTCTTCGTTTGCATCTATTATAGCAAAAAGTCATATATATAGGAAGTAGAACCTTCTCTTTTCCTTATGTCTTTTCCTAAGCTTTACAGATTCTTCTCAAGATTATGGCGCACCCGCTTTAAAAGAGAGTATAGCTCATCCGCTTCCTCTTTTGTCATTCCATCCACCAGGAGCTTCTCCACTCCAGAAAAGAAGTTCATCATTTTCAAATGCTGCTGTTCCCCTTTTTTCGTCAGAAGAATCTGCTTTAATCGTGCGTCCTCTTTTAGTTCTTTTCTGGTAATCAGCTCCTTTTTCTCCATGGACTGTAACATTTTGCTTGCCGTTGCCCTGGAAATTAAGAATTCCTGCTCGATGTCCTTCTGGCAAATGACCTTATCTTTATTACAATATAAAAAGCCCAGTGTCCGCCCCTGCATCGGTGCCACACCATCTCGGTGATCCGCACCATACCGGTCGCAGTACATCCCTATCATATTGTGTATGACCCGGATATCGTTTCCAAGTTTTCTCTCTTTGCACATTTCATAATCCTTCTTTTCTTTCCCGAAAAATTCATTGACATATAAAAAATATTGTTATATAACAATATCTGTTAGTATGCTAACATTTATGTTATAGCATACAATTTAGAAAAAAGGAAGTGAAATTTATGTTAAAGACTTTAGCTGCCCAGATTAAAGAATTTAAACGTGATTCCATCTTAACTCCTATCTTTATGATTCTTGAGGTTCTGATGGAAACTTTAATTCCTTTTCTGATGGCTTCCATCATTGATAATGGTGTCAACAAGGGTGACATCCATCACATCTACGTAGTCGGTGCCTGGATGGTCGTTGCTGCATGCTTCTCCCTGTTTGCCGGAATTATGGGTGGAAAATATGGTGCCCGGGCATCCACCGGATTTGCCCGCAACTTAAGGAAATCCATGTTTGAAAATATTCAGACCTTTTCCTTTGCTAACATTGATAAATACAGCACTGCAGGTCTTGTTACCCGTATGACTACTGACGTCACCAACCTGCAGAATGCTTACCAGATGATCCTCCGCATGTGTACGAGAGCACCGGCCAGTCTGATTTGTGCCATGGCAATGTCCTTCTTTATCAGTCCGAAGCTTGCCAGCGTTTATCTGATTGCCGTTATCCTCTTAGGTGGTGTGCTTGCTATCATCATCCGGTTTGCTACCAGATATTTTAATGAAGCTTTTCCAAAATATGATGACTTAAATGCAAGAGTCCAGGAAAATGTTTCCGCTATCCGTGTCGTAAAAGCTTATGTCCGTGAAGACCATGAAGCTTCTACTTTTAAGAAAGCCAGTGGAAATATTTACAAGCTCCTGGTAAAGGCTGAAAATGTTGTTGTTTTCAACGCTCCTGCCATGCAGTTTACGGTATATACCTGTATCCTTTTAATCAGCTGGCTTGGTGCAAAGATGATTGTAAACAGCAGCCTCACTACCGGTGAGCTGATGAGTCTCTTAACCTACTGTATGAATATTCTGATGAGCCTGATGATGCTCTCCATGGTATTTGTCATGATTACCATGAGTGTTGCCAGCGCCCGCCGTGTTTCTGAAGTATTAAACGAAAAGAGTAACTTAAATAACCCAAAGCATCCGGTTATGGAAGTAAAAGACGGAAGTATTACCTTCGACCATGTTACCTTCAGCTATAAAGAAGATGCGGCTGAGCCGGTTCTTTCCGATATCAATCTGTCTATTCATTCCGGTGAAACCATTGGTATCTTAGGCGGAACCGGAAGTTCCAAGTCCAGTCTGGTGAACTTAATCAGCCGTCTGTATGATGTAAATGAAGGCTCTGTCTCCGTTGGCGGCATTGATGTAAGAAAGTATGACCTTGATACCCTGCGTAATCAGGTTGCTGTTGTACTGCAGAAAAACGTACTTTTCTCCGGTACAATTCTTGATAACCTGCGCTGGGGCGATAAAAATGCTACGGAAGAAGAATGTATCCGTGCCTGCAAATTAGCATGTGCCGATGATTTTATCAACACTTTTCCGGATAAATACAATACATACATCGAACAGGGGGGAACCAACGTATCCGGTGGTCAGAAGCAGCGTCTTTGTATTGCCCGTGCCCTCTTAAAGAAACCGAAAATTCTGATTCTGGATGACAGCACCAGTGCCGTAGATACCGCAACCGATGCGAAAATCCGCAAAGCCTTTGCCGAAGAGATTCCGGGTACAACCAAGCTGATTATTGCCCAGCGAATCTCCAGTGTCCAGAGTGCTGACCGCATTATTGTCTTAGATGAAGGTAAGATTAACGGCTTTGGAACCCACGAAGAATTATTAGCAAATAATGCCATCTACCGTGATGTCTATGAATCCCAGACCGGCGGCGGTGGTGACTTTGATGAGAATGGAGGTGCTCAGTAATGGCTGAAAAAAGAAAAGTAAAGAATCCGGGCAAATTATTCTGCCGTCTGATGGCTTACATTTTCCGGAAATACGGAATTGCCTGCTTCCTGGTACTTGTCTTTATTGTACTAAGTGTTCTTGCCAACACCCAGGGAACCATGTTTATGAAAACCCTGATTGACAGCTATATTATCCCGATTCTGAATTCACCGGATAAGAACTTTGCACCGCTGGCTGCTGCCATCCTTCGTGTTGCATGCTTTTACGGTGTGGGAGTTTTAAGTACCTTTGCTTATTCTAAGATTATGATATATGTTACGCAGGGTACTTTAAATGATTTGCGAATCGATTTGTTTACCCATATGGAAACACTGCCAATTAAATACTTTGACACGCATGCCCACGGCGATATCATGTCTGTATACACCAATGACATTGATACCCTTCGTCAGATGATCAGCCAGAGTATTCCGCAGTTAATCAACAGTGTCATTACCATTGTCAGTGTACTGATTTACATGATTATCCTGAATATCCCACTGACTGTTCTTACTCTTGTAATGGTTGGTGTCATGCTCCTTGTCACGAAAAATCTTGCCGGGAAAAGTGGTAAATACTTTATTGCTCAGCAGCGTGACCTTGGTGCAACCAATGGTTTTATCGAAGAAATGATGGATGGTCAGAAGGTAATTAAAGTCTTCTGCCACGAAGAAGAAAGTATCGAAGCTTTTAACAAATTAAATGACCAGCTTTTCCACAGTGCTGACAATGCCAACAAATTTGCCAATATCTTAATGCCGGCAAATGCCCAGATTGGTAACATCAGTTATGTACTCTGTGCCATGGTTGGTGGTGTCCTCGCCTTAAATGGCATCGGCGGATTTACACTGGGCGGACTGGCAAGTTTCTTAACCTTTAACAAAAGCTTTAATATGCCAATCAACCAGGTCAGCCAGCAGTTAAACAGTATTGTTATGGCTATGGCAGGTTCCGAGCGAATCTTCACCCTTTTGGATGAAACACCGGAAACAGATGAAGGTTATGTTACTCTTGTCAATGTAGAAAAAGACGGAGAAAAGCTTGTAGAGACCTCCAATACCCGAAGCGGACGCTGGGCCTGGAAACACCAGCATCAGGCAGACGGCTCCATTGACTATGTAGAGTTAAAGGGAGATGTGGTCTTCGATGATGTAGACTTTGGATATAATGATGATAAGATTGTCTTACACAATGTAAAATTATTTGCTACTCCCGGTCAGAAAATTGCTTTTGTCGGTTCTACCGGTGCTGGTAAGACCACCATTACGAACCTGATTAACCGTTTCTATGATATCCAGGATGGTAAAATCCGTTATGACGGTATCAATATCAACAAGATTAAGAAAGCTGACTTAAGACACTCTCTTGGCATCGTATTACAGGATACTCACCTCTTTACCGCCAGCGTAATGGAAAATATCCGCTACGGTAAACTGGATGCTACCGACGATGAAGTTATCGCTGCTGCAAAGCTTGCCAATGCTGATTCCTTTATCCGCCATCTTCCGGATGGTTACAATACCATGCTGACCGGTGATGGTGCCAACTTAAGCCAGGGACAGCGTCAGTTACTTGCCATCGCCCGTGCAGCTGTTGCCAATCCTCCGGTACTGATTCTTGACGAAGCAACCAGCTCCATCGATACCAGAACCGAACGTATCGTTCAGGATGGTATGGATAAACTGATGGCAGGCAGAACAACCTTTGTCATTGCCCACCGTCTCTCCACTGTTAAGAACAGTGACTGTATCATGGTATTAGAGCAGGGCCGCATTATTGAACGGGGCAGCCACGACGAACTACTTGCCCAGAAGGGTAAATATTATCAGTTGTATACCGGACTGCACGGATAAACTTTCTACATACAGGTTCTGTCATAGACAGTGCTTTATAGCTTCTTAGCAACGTAAAAGACACGAAGTATGTTTTAACCAACTGTTGTTTGTCTGAACATACCTCGTGTCTTCTTTCGTATTCTATGCAATGTCTGCTATGCAAATGGTTTTGCCACAAATTTTCCTTTACAATATCTGGCAAGAATATTCCGATCATTGCCATCATAGATATACTGCTTATTTTCGAATGAATTTATCATCCTGCGTGGTTTCATCGTCCGATACGTAACGTTCTACTCTCATGTGAAGGTCGTATTTATCCCTCAATGCCGCAATGGTCTGCATCATCGGAGAAGCATGATGCACATCTAATGCCTGCTGATTCTCCCAACTGTCTATTAAAAGCACCGTTTTCTCATCCTGCATCGGTATAAAATATTCATACCTTAAATTGCCCTCTTCCCGGCGGATTGCATCTGCCGTTCCGCTGCTTTCCATCTCCCGGGCAAACTTTAATGCATTTCCATTTTCACCGGTGTAATAAAGATTTACTGTTATACTCATATGCGTCTCCCTCCTGATAATATTTTTATTTTATAAATGTAATATTGCAGTTATCAAAATTCTAGTTATAAAGTCTCTAAGAAATGAATCATCAGTTTCTTTAATCCCTGTTGCTCTGTTGCAAGTATTACATTCATCAGATTTGCTTCTAACATTCGTTTCATTTTCTTCTTTAATTTCATATGCGTCACTCCTTTTTTAACGGAGCCCGGAATTTATTTTCCGGGCTCCAACATGCTATAAATGCAAGGGACATATGGCGATGTCTTCCTTACAGTCCAAGGATAACATGTTTTCTGTTCTCTGCAACAAGTGTGACGGATTTTGAATGATCGTTTCAAAAGAATCGGCTCTTATGAATAAAATCTTGAAATTTTGTTTCATTTTATTGCTATGATTTTTCTGTATCACACAGGTTCTTTACACCAATCTCATAATATTGCTTGCTCAGTTTTATATTTTCATCATAACCGGCAGAAAATTCCATTGCAAACATAACATCCAGAAGGTATTTTGTTGCTGCGGAAAATGCCACTGTCCACAGTCCTTCCATCCGGATACTTCCACACTCTGTCAGTGTTCTTGGTGTCAGCAGAACCTCATCCACATATGTTTTCATCCTGCTTTTGCCCTGGGATGTAATCAGAATGGTTTTTGCTTTTGCCCGATGTAAATCCCTTACCAGTTCCACCAGCTTCTTATTATTTCCGGTATGACTAATCATGATGGACAGATGATTTTCATTATTCTGCAATGCCATCATCCTTTGTATATTATCTTCCGCATAAGTATTTGCCACCTTATCGCAATGGAAAAACTGACTGCAGCCGTAGCGTGCCAGATGTATATTCATATCAAAGGCATAGAAATCAATGTACTTGGCCTCATGCACCATTTTTCCCACCCGCGCCAGCTGATCAATCGTAAGAAGACGCTTTGTCTTTTCAACGGCAAGGGTGTCAATGTCCGCAATCTTATTCATAATGGTCATGGCATTTTCCTGCTGCTGTATTACAAAATGCTCTGTGGTCGTCTCCTGTCCACCCTCCGTACTCTGCAATTCACTTAGGAAACGCAGCCGGAATTCTCCATAATCCTGACAGCCGATTTTCCGGCAAAAGCGGCTTACAGCAGCAGTACTGCTATAAGAAACTTCCCCTAACTGCTTTGCTGTCATGGAAATGACAGCCTCCGGATGTTCCATCAGATAATCACGAATATTTCTTTCCCGTTCCGTCAAGTCCTTCCGCTCCTGCATCTGTCGGATAATTTCCATTTACCATTCTCCTTTTTACGCATTGAATTCCTCTAAAATTGCATACAATTCTTCAGCACTAGCTGCCAGATGTGTTGCTCCATGCTCCTTTAAAAACGGAACATCCCGGAATCCCCAGGTCACACTGATACATGGCATACCGGAATTTGCTGCTGTTGCAATGTCCACATCAGAATCGCCTACATAGACCGCTTCTTCCCTGCTGCTTCCAAGCTCCTTTAACGCCTGCATAACAGTGTCAGGTGCGGGTTTCTTACGAATGCCATCTTTTTCTCCAATGGCAACTTCAATCTTTCCTTTAAAATAAATCTGCTGTAATTCCTTTACTGCAAAATCCGCTTTATTTGAAACAATTGCAAGGCGATAGCCCTGTCCCTTTAAGGAAGTAATTATTTCTTCCACGCCCGGATAAAGACAGGTTGTATCATTACAATGCTCACCATAATATTCTTTAAAAGCTGCAAATACATGCTCAAATTCCGGATTTTCCTCTCCGCCCTCTAACGCACGCTCAATCAGCTTGCGGATGCCATTTCCGACAAATTTCCGGACATCCTCTATACTGTGCTGTGGCTGTCCATATTTTTCCAATGCATAATTGGTTGCATCAGTCAAATCCTTTAATGTGTTTAATAAGGTTCCATCCAAGTCAAAGATAACAGTGTTATATTTTTTCATCCTTCTTCTGCCTTTCTGTCACTTCCCCCGCCCCATAATTAGCAGACAGCAAATGTAAATCATGCGCTGACATTGCTCATGAGAAGCTGTCCTCTTGTAGCCATATAATTTCTGCCACATTTTCTTTCTCAGACTCCGTGCACACGCAGATGTGGTAATCCGGTATCTCATCATACTCTGCGAAGCTTACCGGCTGCAGGATGCCTTCCCGGTAAAATGCTATGCCATCTTTCTTCGGATAAGATGCGATGCCATTCTCCCTCCGGTGAACTGCAATGCAGTTTAAGGGAAAGGTAATTCCTTCGCCACTCCATTTTACATAGCTTTCCTTGGCTGTCCAGAGACGTACAAATGCCATTTCTTTATCCGGCTGGCTTTGTATCCATGCCTGCTCGTCCTTTGTGAAGCACTTGTCTAAAAGCGTCTGCTTTAATGCTCTCCGGTGTTCGATGTCAATTCCAACCGGTGCATCAGAAAATACCGCCACTGCATAGTTTCCTGTGTGAGACAGATTAAAATGCAGTCCCTCACAGCCTGCCACCTGCGGCTTGCCATGGGTTCCCATTATAAGCTGACAGGCATCTAAATCTATGCCATTTTCCCGTAACCCATAGGAAAGCAGGATGCCTGCAGCAATACTCCGCAGTCTGTCCTCTTCTTTTTTTATTTTATTTACCTTCTCCCAACGTGTGGGAAGCAATTTTATTTGTTCTTTATATTCCGGATGCTCTTTTAACAGCCGGATATCCATTCCATATATGCTCCACATATCCACATCATAGCACAAATACAAAAAGTTCTCCACATTCTGTTATAAAAAAAGAATGTGCCTTGGCACATTATCGCGCCTGCGGCGGTCGCTTGCGACATCTACCTTATACGCCGCAGTGCGCATCCTCGCGGAGCATTTTTTACTTTACAGGAAAGCAATTTCCTGTAAAGTAAAAAATCCCCGGGCAAAATACTTCTCTTCCCATAAGAAGCATTTTGCCCGGGGTTCCACTTTTAAACTATGTAATTAGTCCTGATTGATAGTCTCATTTAAGATTCCAGTAATCTCTTTCATGGACTTTTCAAACTCTTCATCATTGTTGTTATTGAAAATCAGTAAATCATCTTTTACATTCGGATCATGCAGATCTTCCGGAATCTCAAAGTTACAGGATGCAATATATTCATCCCAGTGCTCTAACTTCCAATCATCACGGTCAGATGCTCTGGTAATCATTCTCTCATGGACGATTTCCGGATCTGTCTGTACCCAGATTGTTACTAATGTAGCATCTTTCTTTGCCAGCTGGGCTTTCAGACCTTTGATATATTCCATATCACGGATTTCTCTTGTAAATGGTGCATTGATAAGAACCAGATCTTCATACTCCAATGCCTCCAGTGCCAGATTTACGACACATTCATATTCATAATCACGAATGTTCTTCTCAAAGAAATCACTGCTTCTATTATATGGCTGTCCAGCCACTACAAAAATCTGTTTAGATAATGTAATTAAAGTATCCTTATCCAGATATACAATATGATTTAATCTCTTTGCCAGTTCTTTTGAAATATATGTTTTCCCGCAAGCTGGCGGTGATGTTACGATAATCAGTTTCTTGCTCATTTCTACTTCTTCCTCCGTATTGCCTGTTCATTTTTCCCTCTATTATAAAACAGGTTTTCCGATAGAACAAGGGGTTTTTTTTACTTTTTTTCCTATTTTTTCATAAATATGCAATATTTTTTAAGATAATAACAGCCGTTTATCTTAGAATTTCTCCGTTACTTTCGATTACTTTTTTGTACCAGTAAAAGGATTTCTTTTTGGTTCTCTTCAAGGTGCATTATATCCGATTGGTGGTCTCCCACTGTCGGTTTTCCGCTGGCACTGATAGCATCTCCTAATACGATGGTCAGTACCTTCTTATATTTATCCTTAGAAAGTGGCAGAAGATTCTGCTCATCCTTTACCAGTGTAATTGCTTTATCGGATACCTGATATGCCATGTCAATATGCTTCTTACAACGCAAAATATCAAGGGCGGACTCATCCGGAATCAGAGTATGCGATTTCTGTTTCTCATGCAGCTTCAAAGATGCTTTTGTTGCCAAAATATAAGTAACCGCCTCATTCAGACGTTCTTCTGAAATTATGCCACTCTTAACTGCCTCTAAAACAGTCTCGTAATCCTCTTTCAGATTCTTCGTAAATAAAAGCATGTCACAGCCTGCATTGATGGATTTCGGAAGCAGCTCTTTACGTCTTCCGGCACAGCCAAAGCCTACCATATTGGTGACATCTGTAGTAATCATTCCGTTGAAACCAAGCTTTCCTCTTAACAATCCCTGTAGCAGTTCTTTCGATAATGATGCTATATGCAAAAAAATGCCCTTTTTCCACACAAATTTGATTTGCACATTTATTTTATCCGGTGTATATTTTTACTGAACTGACAAAAGAAAGAAGGTCGAAAAAAATGGAACACATTGCAAGAAATGATGCTTTGGCATTACTGAAAAAATATAACAAAGACCCTTTTCATATTCAGCATGCGCTTACGGTTGAAGCTGTTATGAAATGGTATGCCAATGAATTAGGCTATGGCGAGGATGCTGAATACTGGGGTATCGTGGGACTGCTTCACGATATCGACTTCGAATTATATCCTGCCGAGCATTGTCTTAAGGCTCCGGAATTGTTAAAGGATGGCGGCGTTTCGGATGACATTATTCATGCGGTCTGTTCCCACGGCTACGGCATTACCGTAGAATGTGGCACAACCATTGATGTGGAACCGCTTCACGAAATGGAAAAGGTCTTATTTGCTGCAGACGAATTAACCGGTCTTATCTGGGCAGCCGCACTGATGCGTCCGTCCAAAAGCACGAAAGATATGGAATTAAAATCCCTAAAGAAGAAATATAAAAGCAAAGGCTTTGCTGCCGGATGTTCCCGCGAGGTCATCGAGCGCGGTGCCGCTCAGCTTGGCTGGGATTTAGAGAAACTGCTTACCATGACTTTACAGGCAATGGCGGCAACCGAAGATGAAATTAAGGCGGAAATGGACGCGGAATAATTTTTCTGTCTTGCTCCTGCCCTCTTCCTATGTTAAAATGTGAAAAAGCATATATTATACAATCTATATGGCACTTTCTATAGTTCAAATCCGGTTCTGCATAGAACCCAGCATTTCTGTATCTATCTATGCTTTTGATTCACTATTTAACTAAAAAGCAGGAGCGATACAGTATGGAAATAACTACCATTATTCGATAGCAGGTAATCTTTTGCCACTGGATATGATATTTATTTTCTATTGCTGCTTATCCTCCTGCCACACACAAGGAGGACTTGCTTATGACAGGAAAAGCACATGAAGCAAATGAAACAACGAAACGCACACCGGTGGCGAACCGCAAATTTAAGGACACTGTTTTCCGGATGCTGTTTTCGGATAAGGAAGCACTATTATCCCTTTATAATGCAGTTAATAACAGTCATTACACGGATTCTTGTGCACTTGAAATTGTAACCCTGGAAAATGCCATTTATGTTACAAAGGTTCGTTCCTTTACAGAACAGATGCCTTTGGATGATGCCGTGCAAAAGGCTGTCACCGAATGCATTCAGGAAAATATTCTGGCAGATTTTCTTAGGAAGAATCAGGCGGAGGTAATTGCTATGAGTATTTTTGAATATGATAAAGTTGAAGAAGAGAAAAAACTGAGAAAAGCTGAATTTGACGCCGGTGTTGAACAGGGATTAAAGCAGGGTGTTGCCCAGGGGATTGAGCAAGGATTAAAGCAGGCTTCTACCGATACCGCCCTTCGTCTATTAAAAACAGGAAAGTTTGATGCGAAGGAAATAGCGGAACTTTGTAATCTTCCTTTAGAGGACGTTACTGCACTCATGAAATAACTTTTATATTACATAAATATTTGATACCTATAGAACCTGCCACCGGCAGCTCAAGAAACCCGCAGACCACCTGTTTTCAAACAGATAATCTGCGGGTTTCCTGCTATAATCTTATTTCTAGTTCTATTTCTATTTCCGGTTCTATCTATATTATATCTTCATTTATAACACTATCACAGCATATCTCGACTTTCCTGTTGCTTACTGGTACTTGCTGGTTGCCTTCAGTCGGGTCAGGGCACGGGATAAGGATGCTCTGGAATGATAGTATTCCTGAATGCTCTGCTTCTGCCGCATCTGCTCCTCGGCACGTTCTTTTGCTTCTCTGGCACGGGCAACGTCAATCTCTTCCGGATGCTCTGCAGTTTCTACCAGAAGCGTCACACGGTTGTTGACGATTTCCACAAAACCCATGCCAACTACTGCATATTCCCAATTTGCAGTAGCTTCCGGCTGAAAACGCATTTCACCCTCATCAATGGCAATGACCATATCTTCATGGTGTGCTAAAATCTCTTTCTGTCCGTCATATTCCGGAACAATCAGAGAACGGCATCTGCCGGCATAGAATACCCGGTTTGCTGCAATTATTTTTAAATAAAATGTATTTCCTGCCATACCTGTACCTCTATTCTAAAGATGATAGCTCCTATGCATTCTGGTGTTCCATCTCTTCTGCTTTACGGATAACGTCTTCTACTGTTCCTACGTTGAAGAATGCATTTTCCGGATACTGATCCATATCACCATCGATGATTGCCTTGAATCCTCGAATGGTTTCAGATAACGGAACGTAAACACCCTTTACGCCGGTAAAGTTCTCTGCTACATGGAACGGCTGTGATAAGAACTTCTGAATCTTTCTTGCACGATATACCAGTAACTTGTCCTCATCTGCCAGCTCTTCCATACCAAGAATTGCGATGATATCCTGTAACTCTTTGTATTTCTGCAGAATCTCCTGTACTTTCCGGGCTACCTGATAATGTTCTTCTCCAACGATGTCTGCCTCTAAGATACGGGATGTAGATTCCAGCGGGTCTACTGCCGGATAAATACCCTGCTCTACAATCTTTCTGGAAAGTACGGTGGTCGCATCCAGATGTGCGAAAGTAGTAGCCGGTGCCGGGTCAGTTAAATCGTCTGCCGGTACATAGACTGCCTGAACGGATGTAACAGAACCGTTCTTTGTAGATGCAATACGCTCCTGCAATTCACCCATTTCAGTTGCCAGTGTCGGCTGATATCCTACTGCGGAAGGCATACGTCCTAACAATGCAGATACCTCAGAACCTGCCTGTGTGAAACGGAAAATATTGTCAATGAAAAGAAGCACATTCTGGTGTTTCTCATCACGGAAATATTCTGCCATGGTAAGTCCGGTCTCAGCCACACGCATACGTGCTCCAGGCGGCTCGTTCATCTGACCGAACACTAAGGCCGTCTTCTCTAATACACCGGATTCCTTCATTTCTGTCCAGAGGTCATTACCCTCACGGGAACGCTCTCCAACACCGGTGAAAATAGAATATCCACCATGCTCTGTTGCAATATTGCTGATTAACTCCTGAATTAATACGGTTTTACCTACTCCGGCTCCACCAAACAATCCAATCTTACCACCTTTTGCATATGGAGCTAAAAGGTCGATAACTTTAATTCCGGTCTCTAAGATTTCTTCTGCCGGATTCTGGTCTTCAAATGCCGGTGGTTCACGATGAATGACCCATTCCGGTGCATCCTTCAGTGGCTCGCCACCATCGATTGCTTCTCCTAATACGTTGAACAGTCTTCCCAGTGTCTGCTCACCGACCGGAGTTTTAATTCCGCTTCCTGTAGCGGTTACTTCCATATCACGGCAAAGTCCCTCACTGGAAGCTAACATAATACAACGTACCGTATGATTTCCGATATGCTGTGCCACTTCCATGATGCACTTCTTATCGCCGTTTTTCACTTCAAGGGCGTCTTTGATTGCCGGCAATTCTTCGTCTTCAAATGAGACATCCACTACCGGGCCTAACACCTGTATGATTTTTCCTGTCTTCATGAAAAAGCCTCCTTATCACTGCCTCTTTTTCCGTTTCTGAGCTTTCGCTCCTGCAATGACCTCGGTTATTTCCTGGGTAATTGCTGCCTGTCTTGCACGATTATATAAGATATCCAGCTCATGGAGCATGTCTTTGGCACTTTTGGTTGCTGCCTCCATTGCCATCATTCTTGCGTTCTGCTCGCAGGAATAAGACTCAACTAACGCTCCATAGATGAAACCAACTACATAATCCGGTACAATTCGATCCATCACCGCCTCCGGAGATGGTTTCAATGCCAGTTCCTCCATCGGAATATCTGCAGGCAGTTTCACGTTAAAACTTGCTTTCTTCAGTGGGAGCAGCTGTCTGATCTGTGTCTCCTCCTGAATCGCATTGACCATGCTGGTATAGATGATATAGACTTCGTCTAACTCTTCTTTCCGGTACAGTTCCAGAAGTTCCTCTGCAATATTTCTTGCACGGTTCAGTGTCGGATTCTGTACGGTATAGTGGAACTGCTTATCAATCTCAATTCCACGCTGTTCAAAATAGTGACGGCCTAACTCACCTAATACAAACAGTTTGTTATTTTTATGTGCTTTCAAATGCTCCTCTGCAAGCTTTAATACATTATGGTTATAGGAGCCTGCCAGACCCTTATCTGCCGTAATAACAATATAACCTACCATCCGTTCTTCCGGCTTTTTCTCTTCGTTGGTCTTAAAATAAATGTCCTCAATATCCGGAAGATGTCTTAAGATTCTGCTCATTTCCGACTGCAGGGTAAAGAAATAAGGTTCTGTGTCAGAAAGCATTTTCTTTGATTTCTTCAGCTTCGAAGAAGAAATCATATACATTGCATTGGTAATCTTCAATGTATCATTGATACTCTTCATCCGATCCTGAATTTCCTTTGCATTTGCCATAACAACACCTGCTCATTCCTATTGATTTCTACTGTCTTCGAATTCTTTTGCAGCCGCAACAATCTTATCGGTCAGTTCATCGGAAAGCACTCTGGTTTCTTCGATTTCCCTGCCGATTTCCGGATGCTTCAAATCCATATATTCAAGAATCTCATTCTGATACTGTTTTACATTCTTTGTTTCTACTTTATCAAATACACCATGGTTTGCCATACACAGTGTCTCTACCTGCTCATGCAGGGAAAGCGGATGGCAGAGTGGCTGTTTTAAAAGCTCCATCAATGCTTTTCCATGCTGTAACTGTGCCTTGGTCATATCATCAAGGTCCGATGCAAACTGGGTAAATACTTCCATCTCACGATACTGTGCCAGGTCGATACGGATACTTCCGGATGCCTTCTTCATTGCCTTGGTCTGTGCAGCACCACCGACACGGGATACGGACAAACCAACGTTGACTGCCGGACGCATACCTGAGAAGAAAAGGTTACTCTCTAAGAAAATCTGTCCGTCTGTAATGGAAATGACGTTGGTCGGAATATATGCGGATACATCTCCTGCCTGTGTCTCAATGATTGGCAGTGCGGTAATGGAACCTCCGCCCAATTCTTCACTTAAACGGCTGGAACGCTCTAACAATCTGGAATGTAAGTAGAATACATCACCAGGATAAGCTTCACGTCCCGGAGAACGCTCTAACAGCAGAGAGATTGCACGATATGCTACCGCATGTTTGGATAAATCATCATATACGATTAACACATCTTTTCCCTGATGCATAAAGTATTCTGCCATTGCAGTTCCTGCATATGGTGCGATGTACTGCATGGATGCAGGATCACTTGCAGTTGAGGAAACCACAATGGAATAATCCATTGCATCATGCTTGGTCAGTGTAGATACGATTTTTGCTACACTGGACGCCTTCTGTCCGATGGCAACATAGATACAGATTACTCCTTTGCCTTTCTGGTTAATGATGGTATCTGTTGCAATGGAGGTCTTTCCGGTCTGACGGTCTCCGATAATTAACTCTCGCTGTCCTCTACCAATTGGGAACATGGAGTCAATGGACAAGATTCCTGTTTCCATTGGTGTATTTACTGATTTACGTTCTACAATGCCCGGTGCTTCCTCTTCGATTGGACGATAATCATCTTCCTTAATCTCGCCCTTTCCATCAATCGGCTCACCTAATGCATTGATAATTCTTCCAACAAAGCCTTCCCCTACCGGGATTCCGGCTTTTTTCCTGGTACGAACCACTTTGGTTCCTTCTTTGATTCCGGTATCACGGCCGAATAAAATAACACCGATTTCATTCTGTCTGATATCCTGTACCATTCCTTTGACACCGTTATCAAATACAACAATTTCACCATACATTGCATGGTCAATTCCGTAAATGGTTGCAATTCCATCACCAACCCAGATTACGGAACCGGTCTCACGACTGGATTCATCCCAGTCAAATTCTTCTATCTCGCTCTGGATAATCGAGATTATGTCTGCAGCACTAATTGCGCCCACAGGCTTCACCTCCCTGTTAATTTTCTTTCCAACTGACGTAAGCGGCCTTCATAGCTTCTGTCATATTCTTTATGATGAACCTTAATGATGTATCCGCCTAAGAGATTCTCATCTTCCTTTTCTGTCAGAACAATCTCACAGTCGGGATATTTCTCTGCAAGAATCTTTCTTGCCTCTGCTTCTTCTTCCGGCTGTGGTGTGCCTGCACAGGTCAGTTCTGCACGCAGGATATGATTCTGTCTGTCCCAATAGAGATAAAATGCATCCAGGATATCCTCTATTTCTCCGATATAACCCAGTCTGCACATCATCTTGGTATAGTTCACAAGCACCTTGGATAATCCGGCATCCTGATAAATTTTCTCTATCACGGCATCCTTCTTATGTATGGAAATCACCGGACTTGTGAGAACCTTAAGCAGTTCCGGTGTAAGCTCATAAAGCTCCCGGAGTTCATCTGCCTCCTGTCTTGTGGCACCCAGCCGATACAATACCTTTGCGTTATTTATTGCTTCCTGTGTCATGAGCATCACCTGTTTTCATAATTTTCCGTGCAGCGATGACTGCCAGTTTGGCAATCTCAGCCTGAGCTGCCTGCTGTGCCTTTTCCTGCTCGTTTGCAATATCTTCCTTGGCTTTTTCTAACATATGCTCAGTCTCTTCCCGGGTCTTCTCTACCGAGCGTGCATGCTCTTCTTCTGCTCTTGCTCTGGCATCAATAATAATCTGGTCTGCCTCCGTTCTTGCATCCGATAAGCGTTCTTCATAATCTGCCTTTAATTTTCTGGCATCTTCTTCGCTTTTCTTTGCATCGTCGAACTGCTTCTTTACCATTTCTTCTCTTGCCTCAATCACATTCATGACTCTCTGATAAAGAAATTTACGAAAGACTACATATAATACCAGCAGATTTACAACGGTCCATAAAATATTCCAAAAATTAATGCTAAGCATTTCCCGTACCTGCCTTTCTATAATCTTTCTTTATTATTTTAAGAAGAGGATGATTAACAATGCGATAACGAATCCGTAAATAGCAGTTGCCTCTGCCAATGCACATCCAAGAAGAAGTGATTTGCTGATTTTGCTCTCTGCTTCCGGCTGTCTTGCAATTGCATCTACTGCGGATGATGTTGCTTTTCCAATTCCAAGTCCTGCTCCAATACCTGTTAATACTGCGATACCTGCTCCGATTGCTACTAATAATGTTGATGACATAATATGCACTCCTTTTCTTTTCTACTTTTTTGTTTCTCTTTTTGTTTTTTTCTTCCCTATTCGGTTGCTTCTTTGACGAACAATGCGGTCAGAAATACGAATACATATGCCTGAATCAATCCGTCAAAAATGTCAAAATAACAGCTAAATACTGCTGGCAGAATTGCCGGTACTACCATTTTCAGCAATTCCATAATGACAAATGAACCTAATACATTTCCAAAAAGTCGCATACACAGCGACAATGGTTTGATAAAGACCTCCAGAATATTGATTGGAAGTACTACCGGCATCGGCTCTGCAAAACTCTTAAGCCAGCCCTTCGTTCCTTTCCTGCGGATACCCGCCATCTCAATCAATATGATACTCATCAGGGACAATGCTGCAGTAACATTCATATCCTTAGTCGGTGGTTTAAATCCCAGCAGACCGATTAAGTTGGCAATTCCGATATAGATTGCCACCGTCATAAGATAAGGAATATACTGCTTTCCATTCTCACCTATGGTATCCCGGAAGAAGTTATTCAACCCGTTTACAGCCGTTTCCAGAATAATCTGTCTGCGTCCCGGATGTTCCACACTTAAGTTCCTGGTCAGGAGTATGCACAGCACAATAACTACTGCCATGATAATCCAGGTTACTACTACGGATTCATAAATGGGAATGCCTCCGAAAATCGGAATTGTAAATACCGTTTCACAGTTCAATTCTTCCATCAGGCTATTTACCAGAGCATCCATCTGTCTCACTTCCTTCTGCTGCTCTAAGGCATTTTTAAATCGTTAAAATTCTAACAAGAAAAAAATGCAAACGCAACCGTTTTCTTTCTGCAAAAATAGGTCTGACCATTTGCCGTTTTTTCGTGTAAATATTCCATATTCTTCTGCAATTTTTGCCAGTTTTTTGGTTGTTTTTTTATGCAATTTGTACACTTGCGTCAATTTGTATATTTTGGCATTAAAAAAATGCAGAAATTTCCTGTTTTTTCACAAACATTTTCTGCATTTTTCTTATTCTTTATAGACTTTATACAATTTTAATCATTAAGCTTACTTCACCAGAATTCCGTGGTGTTCCTCCATATAACCGCCGAAAATGGCATTCTTATAGCCTAATTTCTTAAATGCTTTTACCGCCTTTTCGGACCGGTAGCTGTAACTTCCTATAATATAAAAAGATTTTTCCTTATCCGGAAATCTCCGCAAAATACGGTCTTCCGTTATCTTGTCCAGCGGAATATTCTTTGTTCCTGCCACATGTCCTTTCTGGTAATCTTCCTTTGCCCGGCAGTCAATTATAATTGCATTTTCCGAAGTATGCGCTGCATTGATTGCTTCATTTACAGTCAGACGTTTCTTAAAAATACCCATTCTTCTGTTCCCTTCTTCTTTTGTTATGCTTTTGCCTGCATATAAATCCGGATGTTTTCTTCTAATAAATCCAGATCCACCGGTTTGGCAATGTGTGCATCCATCCCTGCTTCCATACAGGTCCGGATATCTTCCGCAAAGGCATTGGCAGTCATGGCAAAAATCGGTATTTTCGCTGCTTCCTTCTTCTTAAGTCTCCGGATTTCTTTCGTTGCATCATAGCCATTCATAACAGGCATCTTAATATCCATTAAAATAATATTATATCGTCCTTCCTCCGCTCTTGCAAACATTTCTACGGCTTCCTTGCCATTTACTGCCCGGTCACAGTCTGCACCTTCCATTTTTAACAGTTCTTCCAATATTTCTGCATTTAAATCATTATCATCTACTATCAGAAAACGCATTCCTTTTAATGTCATTTTCTCTTTTTCTGTTGCTTGTCCTTTTCCCTGCAATTGCTGCTCTTTTCTTGCCTGTTCGATGCACCGTTTAAAATTTGTCACAAAAAACGGCTTGCTTAAAATACTTTGAATTCCAGCATAACCCGCTGCTTCTTCTATCTCCTTACAATCATAGGCAAAAAGCAGTAATACTGTTTTCTCTCCCAGAATCCGATGCAATTTTTCTGCTGTAGTAACACCATCCATTCCCGGCATCTTCCAGTCTATAATTACAACATCCCAACTCTTTGTTTTTCCAGTTTCTACCATCTGTTCTGCCATATGAACCGCCATTTCGCCGGAATCTGCTGTCTGCACATCAATCCCAAACGGATGCAGCGTATCCATAATATATCTTCCTGATTCACTCTCATCATCAACCACCAGTACCTGGCTTATCTTCTGCAGTTTCCACCAGTTAACCTTCTCCTGGTACTTTATTTTCCGGAAATTCAAAATCACCTCAAAAGTAGTTCCTTTTCCAAGCTTACTCTCCACATGAATGCTTCCACCCATTAACTCCACCAGACTCTTGGCAATTGGCATTCCAAGACCCGTTCCGGAAACCGGATTAACAGTGCTTTGCACTTCCCGGCTGAATGGGTCAAAAAGATTCTTAAGATACTCTTCACCCATCCCCTGTCCATTATCACTGATCCGGAACTGATACTGTGCAAAGTTTCCCTTTTTCTTTGGTACTTCTGTAATATCAAATACTATCTTACCGCCCTTTGGGGTATATTTTACTGCATTGGATAAAATGTTCAGCAGTATCTGCTTCAGACGTAATTTATCTGCTTCCACTTCTTCTGTTTCTATCCGATGTACATGAATCATGAATTCCTGCCTCTTCTCTCTGGTCTGTGAACGGATGATCATATCCAGTTCTTCCACCAGTTCAGCAATATTCGTGTTCGTAATATTAAGGACCGTTTTACCGGCCTCAATCTTCGACATATCAAGGACATCATTAATGAGTCCAAGCAGATGTTCCCCTGAATAAGTCAGTTTTCTTGCATATTCCCGGACACAATCCGGATTTTCAGCATCTCTTGAAATCAGTGTAGCCAGTCCCATAACCGCATTTAAAGGAGTCCGCATATCATGGCTCATATTGGATAAAAATACACTTTTCGCTTCATTGGCACGCTCTGCCTCTGCTTTTGCCGTATTTGCAAACTGCACCGTCTCTTCCAATGCAGTATTGACTTCTTCCAGCTTCTCTGCTGCTTCTGCCTGCTGCATTGCATTTCGTCTCGCGTAAGCTACCTTATTCTTTTCATTATAAATCCATAGAATACTGATACCCAGTGCTGCTAACATTGCAATGATAATGCAGGTCACTGTCAGCCAGATATGCAGCATCATAATCTGATAATCTGCCAGTACATTCTGCACAATCGTACTGTCCACTTCACAGGCTATCATATACTGTGTTCCTTTTAATGCACGATACGAAAAATAGTCGGACTCATTTTCACGTTCCAGGGTTATACACCCGGAGCTGCGTTCTGCATAGTCCGACTTCACTTTTTCATAATCTTTCTTATTCATAATCTTTTGTTCATGGTAACTATCAAACAGATTATAATTTATGGTTACTTCACCCGGCTCATTATTAATGCTTGCGTATGCCACTTCTCCGTTTTCATCCATGACATAGATATTAGCCTGTCCGTTATAAGCAGACGTTACAAAAAGATCGTTAATAATCTGTGGTCGGAAGAGAAATGCAATTGCTTCATATTCTTCCCCATTGACCAAAAAAGAATCTACTGATTTTGCAATTATAAAGATTTCCTCTCCATCCTTCCAGGTGCAGTACTGGGCAATTCCTTTATTCTCACCAAATAATTCCGACAATCCATCCTGCATCTGTATCCTGCCATTCAGTCCACGCATGCACAGATATTCACCTTCATCATTGACAAAGACAATATCCCGCACCATATTACTTTCCATAGAGTCAAAATAGTTCTGGTAATCTTTCAGTTCTGCTTCCCTTTCCCCATCCCCGAACATATATTTTTCAATAGAATCTATCTGTTCATAAGTAATCTCCAAACGGTTCCGGTAAGCACGCTCCATCTGTTCCATCAGTTCAGATAAACTCTGTTTGCTATTCTTATCAATGTATTGGTTTGAACCCCCAAGGTCTTTTGACATCCATCCAAATATCAAAGCCATAACCACAATACATACAATTAATACCGTAAAAACCTTTTTTTCCTGCTTTTCCTTTTTCATCCCGCATAATACCTTCCAATCTGTTTCAGCTTATCAGACTGGTTCCTGCAAATTTTGTCGAAAAAACAAGATGTCTCTGCCTAATTAAATCTTTCCTGAAGTCCGTTTTTCCCTTAAGTCCTCTACCAGCGCATAAACCTCCGGTCTCCGTTCCTTCAGATGTTCGTCTAACGCATGCCGGCGTTCTTTAAAGCGCTCTGCCAGTTCCGGATGTTCCTTTGCAATACGCTCATGTACTTCCCGTCGATGTTCCTCTAACCGCATAGCCAGCGTTCTTTCATCTTTACCGGAAATATTAACAATCTCTTTCAAATGTTCCTCTAAATGCTCCAGCCACTCATCTTCGTCCAGTTCTTCCATATGGGACCAGCTTCCATGTAACAGCTTTTCCACATCTCCTGTCTTTTTCAGCTGTTCTATCTGTGCCACAATCTGCCGCTCTATAGCATCTTCAGTTTCCGAACCAAATGCCCAGACAAATTCCTGCACCCGGTTATCCGCCCGCTTTCTTGAGGCACTGCGCTGTCTATTGTCTACACCGCCCTCCAGCGGATAAGGACGTTCATAACCCATATCCTTTAAAGCAATATGTATTGTTCTTCTTGCGCTGCCCTCTTCTATGATGTGTCCCAGACCAAGCTTTCGCATCTGTTCATTCAAATCTGCAATATGTTCTGTAATATAAAAACAGATACCACGTTTCTTAAGACCCTGATACAGCATTTCCAACTGATCCGCCGCTGTAATGTCCATGGAGCCGATAGCACTGGCATCTAAAATGACTGCCTTCGTATCCTCTTTTATATTGTCTTCAATGTCCCGCTTTAACATCTGCACATTAGCAAAAAAGAGATTACTGCTGAACCGGTATATCAGAACGCCTTCTATCGCATGTATCTGATGACTTTCTTTTAAATCCCGGAAATGGCGATGTCCCGGCTGGATTCCAAGAAAACATCTTGATGGCTTGGCAGTACGGATAATCATCTCAGTAAAGGAAAGTATAATGCCAATCAAAACACCATTGATGGTTCCAAGCATCAGCACGCCAAAGAATGCTCCTAAGAAAATGAAGAATTCTGTACGGCTGACCTTCAACAATCTTGCTGCAAGCTCAAATTCCGTTGCCCCAAGTAATGCAGAAATTACAATTGCCGTCAGCATCGGAATCGGAAGATAGCCGATAAATCCGGTTCCGCAAAGCAGCAATACCAGCATGGATAAACCGGCTATGATTCCGGTCAGCTGTGTCTTACTCTGATACTGTTCTCCCATTGCAGTTCTTGAAACAGAGCCATTAATAGGACAGCAGCCTGTAAATGCTGCCAGGAAATTTCCCATGGAGAATGCAAAAATTTCCTGATTATCATTCATTCGATATCCATTCTTCTGTGCGAAATTATTTTCTGCCAGAAGCGTTTCTGCCATAATGACCACTGCCACCGAAAGGCTGATAGTTACCACCTCTTTCATCGGAAGCATGCGGATATCCGGAATCACAAACTGTGGAAGTCCCGGTTCTACTGCAGACAGCGTCTGGATTCCCCATTCCCTCACCGGAAAAAATTTTGTCATTACTGCTCCTGCTGCCATTAAAAGCACTGCCATTGGAAATTTCGGCATTACTTTCTTTGATACAAGAAGTATCAGAAGGGAAATGCCGCCTAAAATCAGGGATGGCAGATTCACCTTCGTCTGCCCGATATGCTCCACCAGCTCAATGAGTTCTCCAACGCCGGCGGTACCGCCCATTAACTTTGGTACCTGCATCAGAATAATCGTGGTGCAGATTCCGGTAATAAATCCACCCATAACCGGTGCCGAAATATAGTTCACCAGTTTTCCCGCTTTCATAAAATAAAACGCCAATAACCAGACTGCCACAAAGAAAGTAAGTACCGGCACTGCTGCAATTGCTTCACTGCTTCCACTCTCAATACCAAGTCCCACCAGTGCCGAACCGATTAAGGCTGCCGGTGCCGCATCTACGCCAAAAATAAACTGTGGTGAAGTCGAACACAGTGCAAATATCAGAATTGGGAAAATGGAACCATATAGACCATAGACTGCCGGAAGTCCTGCAATCTGTGCATAGCCCATAGCTATCGGAATGGAAACTGCCATAATAATAATACCGGCCAGAATATCCTTTGGAAAATTTTTCTTATCATATTTACGAATGGTAGCTGCAAGTTGTATGCGCATATTATCGCTTCTTTCTACTATATTATTTTTTATTATACGGCAAATAAGATGATTGTACAATTCTTTTGGCAGCAGAAAGGACAGGCTCTTTATCCGTGCCTGTCCTTTCTGTTCTGGTTGTTCTAATTATTCTGTTCTGTTTATTCCATTCTGATTATTCTTTTTTATTTCTGATTATTCATTTTCAGTTGCTTTCTTTCTTCTGAAAACAAACATTCCTCCACAACCTGCTGCAATTAATGTCATACAAACTGCAATTGCAGAATTATCACCTGTCTTTGGTTTACCGGATGTCTTTACGGTTGGCTGGCTATTTGCTGTTGTTGATGCATTTGCTGCTGTCCCAGCCGCACCACCGGAAGCTGTACTGTCACTTCCGGAAGTTGTCCCGCCATTTCCGGATGTTGTACCACCATTTCCTGTGGCTGCCGTATCTGCCAGCTTTTCTGTGGTAATAAGATAAGTAGAGCAATGATTCTGTTTTACGGTCAGATATCCTTCTGAATCTACTACTCCCGCATCAATATTTAAAATCGTTCCATTGTCAAATAACCGGCTGTAATATAAGGTCTTTCCGGCATACCGGGTTCCCACAAAAATACGAATCTGTGCTTCTGCCGGAAGCTGACCGGAATAATTATACTTAATCTGTTCAATGAAAATATTCTTATTTACTGCACTTGGAAGTGTGCCCAGCTCACTGTAATCTTTTACAATCTTTACTCCAAAATCATAGCTGGAAACATGATCAACGGCTGACATGGTTCCTTTTCCAAAGGTAAAGGAAAGCTCATCATTGGATTTGATAACAATGTCCTTTGTCTGATTCTCTGCCAATATCTGCCGGAATCCATTGTCGGAAATAGCGGTATCTCCATCTGTTACATCCACTACGCCATTCACTACAACCTGCTTCGGTGTAAAGGAAATCACATCCGCCCCGGAATATACATTGTAAACATTCTCTACTTCTTTTCCTTCAAATTCATAACCAGCCGGTAAGGTATCTTCCGCAAGCGCCATGTTTTCTACAAGTTCTTTCATAACCGGATGTGCTGCGTCCATAAGATATCTGGTTTCCTGTGTATTATAATCCGTATAACTCATAAGAATCGGACAAAGAATCCGGTAAGAATTACCAGCCTCATAATAGGTTCTTCTATAAATAAAGGTGTCTCCCGTATCCTGTTTCTTTACCAGACAGGCATCACTTCCTCCACTTGCCATCGTAGTGGAATAATAAGCTGCTATCTCTCCATTTGCTGTATATGCCGAAATATCCGTAAGCTTATCTTCTACAGTTATTGCTACCTCTGCATCCAGCGTAGTGCATTCCAGCAATTTTTCAATCCGGTAGGTCTTATTTCCGGACATATCGGTTACTTCTGTTATAACAAACCGGCCTTCTTCTCCGGTTTTTGTATACACATCACTCTGAACCGGACTGATATCAGTTCCAAAATAACCACCATATACCTGAATCATTTCAAAAGGATGCTCTGCCTGAATCTTCATGTCATTAACCTGTCCCTTTGCCACAATCGGTGATGACGTATAATTCCAGGATGAACCAAACGGACATCCGTCAGTTCCGCGATATACCGTTACTGTACTGTCCCCGGAAACCGTCAGCAGCGACTTGCCGCCTTCTGCAAATAATTCAATACCATCCGGGTTCTTTCTGTTTTCATTGACGGTAAGGCTTCCGGAACCGCAGATTGTCAGGGAGCCGCCCCAGCCGCCATGCCAGATTCCAAGATTCTGCAGCTTATTACTGCCTACCAGATTCAATTTAAAATCGTCTCCCATCATGTTGGTATAAAGTGCAACATCCGGATGGTCATAATTGGTTAAGGTCAGCGTATTGCTTGTCTGGTCATAAGACGCTCCGTCCACTGTATTTTTCTCATTGGTGGAAAATACAACCGTATCATTCAATTGAATATTGGCAAATGCAAACTCTCCTTCCATGCATGGTCCATTTGATGCCTGCACCGGAATCATGGACGGAACCATCATCAGGGATGCTGCCAGTGCCACTGCACCAATACATTTTAAAGCACGTTTCAATTTCATAAATCTATCCTTCCTTTCTTCGTATTATAAAAACACTATAAAGAAAACGATAGATTCTGTGCAGTCTACATCCGTTTCAAAATATGAGAAATTTATCTCACCCAGCTTTTTTGCAGCATTTCAAGCTACTAATCCTGCTTGCCTAATGAAGTCTTTCTTAATGCTGCCGCAATAATAAATGCATACACTCCACCAATCAGTGCGGTAACTACCTGAGTCAGTGAGAACTGAAGCTGCAATACCCTTAACATTGGTGCCATTTTCTCCGGAAGCATATTGGGTAAAATAATCAGGGAAATTACAACTCCCATAAATAATCCTTTTAAGATAGAGCCGATTACAATAGAAACCGGGAATCCTGCTTTACTACCAAACTTACCCTTAAGCAACGCTACACAAAGCACCAGGATGACATTTCCTGCCATAATGCATGGGAACATCGCCGGAATGGCTGCCATTACCGGGCTTCCGGTAATAAAGAATGCCGTAACCGGTGTAATGATACTTAAAATAATTCCGCATGCCAGTCCCGCATATAATACGGTTAAAATTAATGCTGCATTGATAATCGGACCTGTTATGTATACACTTAAGTTCTTAAAGAACTGACTTGCAATACAGATTGCAAGCATAATTGCAGTAACTGTAATTTGTCTGGTTTTCATTTTCATGATGTCTTTCTCCTCCTGTGCATCTATATTCGTAGGAACTGACCTGTTCCATACCAACGCAATCATACTCCAATGAAAGCTAGAATGCAACCGGATGATTTTCATCTACGATTCTGTAAACCATTTTTATAATTGTTCCAGTGTGCTCTTTACACTATTTGCGGCACTTAAAATCACATTGGACGATGCTGCAATCTCCTCTGTTGCAGCGGCAAGATTCTGAATCCGGTTGCCGGTATCATTTACAACATTTGCCAGCTCATCCGCATCTTTGATAATCTCCACAATGGATTCTTTTACCTTTGCCTGGCTCTCTGTACTCCGGGATGCCGTATCCTTGGAATTCATAGCCAGTTTATTTATCTCATCTGCAACTACTGCAAAACCTCTTCCTGCTTCTCCGGCACGGGCTGCTTCGATATTGGCATTCAATGCCAGAAGGTTCGTCTGTGCAGCAATGGAGACTACTTCCTGATTATTCTCTGCCATAGATTCCAACAGCATATCAATCTCCTGCATTCTGCCAGTCAGCTTCTCACAGAATTCAGACACATTACCAATTTCCTCGGATACTGCACTGCATTCCGTCGCATTGCTTTCGTTTCCATTCACCATATCATCCACAGAATCATAGAGTGATACAAACAAGTCATTGACTGTCTCCACCGTTGTTTTAATATTTTCCTGCTGTTTCTCCATTGCATCTTTTTCTGCCTTGATTTCATCAGCAAGTTCTAATGCTCTCTTCTTCTCTTCCTCTACGATATCCTTTACAAAATGAATACAATTTTCCTTCTTATTGAAGCCATTATAAATAGCAAATGCCATCTTTTCACAGCTTTCATAGCCACAGCATTCGCAGTCAATGCATCTTGCTTCCTTCGTCTTCTTGCCCATCTCATCATAAATCTGATTCAGTTCCTCTGTAGACGGAAGTTTATAATTACACTCTTCGGAGTGGTCTGTATATTTTCTAAGATAATTCTCCAGTTTTAATTTTGAGAACTGCTTATTTAATTTTGCAAGCCGCTGTGCCGGAGTCAGTTTTCTTGACCAGGCACTGTTCTTCGTATTCTTCTTACAGTTCTCCTGTATCTGATGGATATTATATAAAGCTGTATCTGTTCTTGCAATTTCCTCTTCGACACCGGTTCCATAAATACAACCCATGCCACAGTTTAATGCGTCAATGAATAATTCCTTATTCATGCCCTTTGCAATTTCTTCCTTATGCTCCTCTAAATAACAATATGTGTGCTTCTCTCCTTCTATCTGGCGTATATATACATCGTCCCCTAAGAACCAGTATACATTTTCCTTTAAGCCACCCGGCATCGGATAGATGGAACCAAGTCCATATTCAATTTCATCACTGGCAAATGTGCCTGATATATTATGTTCTCTTACATATTTCATCAAATGATCAAATGTCACATTATACGATACATAGCCTTCTGTATCCGGGTCATGAATCTCTGACCATTTTGCAACACATGGACTGATAAATGCCAGTTTATCCGTAATTCCCATCTCCTGTTTTGCATAAATTGCGCTGCACATCATCGGACTGTGTACCGGGAATAACTTTGGAAGAAGCTCCGGTAAGTAGTGTTCAATGTATCCCACAATTGCCGGACATGGCTGGGAAATTCCACCGGTAAAGTTGTATTTCTTTACATAATTAAGATATCCCCAGGTTGTAATGTCTGCACCGAAAGATACACTGATTATACGGTTCACTCCAAGATTCTTTAATCCTCCCAATACCCTCTCATAATCTCCAGGATAATTTGCCTTGAACGCCGGAGCTAATAGTATGGATATTTTCTCACCTTTTGCAAGGTCTGCAAAGAATTGCTCCGTATCATCTTCAAACTCTCTTGCACCATGCTTGCAGGCATCCATACATGCGCCACAACCAATACACTTTGCCGGATCTACCTGAATCCGCTCTGTTCCATCTTCTTCTGTTACTGCCACACATGCCCCCGGGCAAGGACACACGCGAATACATTTGTTACACCCAATACAGCTGTCATTGGTAAAAACCAGACTCATTTCAAGCACCACCCTTTACTTATACTTATACTCATACATTACCTTTTTCAATTTCAACAAATAATATCCCATATTTGTCTATTCGTTAATAATATTATTTCTCAGCAAAATTGTCAAATATTCACACTTTCTCACAGGATTTATTCTTACGATTTTTGTCAATTTTCGACAATTTTTGTGCAAAAAAATAATCTTTGCAGCTATTGTCCGATAGAAGTTCGCAGCTACTTCATCAGAAAATGCTCCCGCTCAGGGTATTGCTGGCGGAATGCTTCCAACGCAGCTTTCTGCAAAACAGCAAATTCTCTGTCCATATGAAATTTATGTGGCATTGTAAATGCAATTGCACTTATCTGCTCTGCAATTTTTTTAGCAATTCCTTCCTCTGACAACTGTCCCATTCCAAATACGAAAGAGGTGAATCCTCTTCCCTTTTTACTCACATCCATAAATGTAAGAAACGTATTTTTTAGTTCTGCCTGAAGTATCTCCTGTTCCACCCGGTTTCGATTTTCTACATCCAGAAGATATAACCCATTTATGATTTCTACTGCCTGTTTCTTCCGCTGTCCCGAAAAATCTACTCCGGTACTTTCCGAAAGATATTTCATCTGCATCAGATAACCAATAAAGGTATCCTCTTTCTTTTTCTTCTTTCCATATCGTGCATATAAAAGCTGCTCCCGGAAAGTGTCTCCTTCTGTCTGTTCCGTGCACCCATGCTTCTGCCATAGTTCCATTCTTTTTCCAGCATTAACTTCCTGATAAAAATCATTCAGCCACTTTGAATCTTCCTGCATAATATTTCCTCTTCGTCACTATTTTATAAAATCTTCAACATTACTGATGTCAACTTTACGATACTGGGATACATAATATTTTTCTTCCTGCAGGCTTTG
Source organism: Roseburia amylophila (assembly GCF_025567465.1). Lineage (NCBI taxonomy): Bacteria > Bacillati > Bacillota > Clostridia > Lachnospirales > Lachnospiraceae > Roseburia > Roseburia amylophila. The sequence continues at coordinate 75,511 of NZ_JAOQKI010000001.1, read as the reverse complement.
TACTTCCTGATTTTTTCCATCGTAAATGTCCACTGCAAGCCTTGCCATTTCTTCAGCCTGGTCTTCCTTGTCATTATATACGGTTCCCTGCATGGTTCCATTCTGTATTGCCTCTAATGCATCTTCCAATCCGTCAATGCCAAATATAATCGGCCACTCCTGCCGATTATAACCGGCATCTTTATAAGCTTCAATTGCCCCTAATGCCATTTCATCATTGTTGGAAATAACCATCTCCACTTCGGTCCCATACTGACTGATAATCTGATTCATTCTATTTTCCGCCTGTCCCCTGTTCCAGTCTGCAAACAGGTAGCTCAGTTTTTCCAGATTGATTCCCTGTTCTATCAGTGTCTTTACCGAACTATCTGTACGACTGATGGCATCCTGATGTCCAGCCTCTCCCTCCAGTAAAATATACTGAATTCTCCCATCCTGATTCCTGTCAACCTCAGGATGATTCTTTATATAATCTGCTGCAATTTCTCCCTGCATCTCGCCAGACTGTTTTGCCTCACATCCTACATAGTATAGTTGATTCCACTGCGACAAATCCTCCGGAACCGGTTCTCTGTTAAAGAAAATGACAGGAATATCATGCTGTCTTGCCAGTCTGATAATGGTTGTCGGATCCGTTCGATCAACCAGATTTACACATAAAATATCACACCCGGCATCTATCATTTCTTCGACAATTTCATTCTGGGCTTTCTGATCATTATCTGCACTTCTGACAGATGTTATAATCTTCCGTTCTTCTGTTTCCCGCTTCTTTAACTCTTCCTTCAGTTCATCCACCGTGGCGTTAATAAACGGGTCATCATGCGTATAGGTAACTACACTCACCCTCAGTGTATTTTCTATCCGCTTTGTCTTCTGATTGCATCCGGGCAGCACCAGTATCAGTATTATCAGTGTTACCGTAACCGCCATTGTCCTTCTTCTTGTTCTACTCATATGAATACAAAAACCTTTCCAGATCTTTTGAATACAAATCTTCTTTATTGATTATTCTGACTTCTGTTTTACAACTGTTCATTTTGTAAAAGGAATGCCTTAGCTTTTTTGCAATCTCATTCATACTCTTATACCCCGTCTCATAATCATCCGGTACGACAAGACATTCTATATTCTGATTATCTAATAACACAATTGCTTTTTCACTGCTTCCAACTCCATAAATCTTTGCACCGTGATACTTATTTTCTTCTGCAGCCTCACCCACTTCTTCTAATGCCCAATTGTCCAGAATTACCAGATAATCCACCTGTTTCTTAGATGCAATAATCTCACTGGTGTTCTGGTTTCCCCTGGCATAATTGTACTCCCAGGAAATTTCACAACCACTTCCCTCCAGTCCATCTTTCAACCCTGCAATTCTGTTCACATTTTCCTCTGTCTCTGCCTTTCCAAGAATGACACCGATTTTTTTATTCTCCAGTTGTTCTTCATCATCCTGTATTAACCGCTCCGCAAGCATCTGACCAATCTTATAATTATCCGGTTTTACCGTTGCATAACCAGATGGCTCTTCTGCGTAGGTATCCTCATTAATCAGTATAAACGGTCTCTCTCCCTGCAGCCGGTTTAGCATAGTCTTTGTTTCTTTTCCCGGAGCCGGACAGATTACAAATGCATCTACATTATTCTGCAGTTGTTCATTAATCAGTTCTTCTTCATCCTCCATGCTTTCAATTAAATCTGTATTACAAATGATCAGATGCAGATTATTATTTTCCGCAGACTGTTTTAACCCATTCAGCAATGCATCCCATCTCTTATCTCCGGAATCTTCCACAATAACCGCAACTCTTTTCATAGACTCATTATCTGAAAAAATCCTGATTATAAAAAATGCAGCCAGTACAATAAGCATCAGTTCTGTGAGGATAAAGGTAATCTTATTTTTTTTCATCTTCTACCCTCTCTCTTTTTCTGTTCTGATTTTCAAGTTCTCCACGTTTTTCCTCTGAATAAGGAATTGCTGGGATATGTATTACAGCCTTTGTTCCTTCATCCGGCTCACTGTAAATTTTTAATCCATATTCTTTTCCAAACATCAGTTGTATTCTGGTATGCACATTGATAAGCCCAACTCCCGAACCATGCTTTGGAACTTTTTCACTATTTGTCAGAAGATTATCAACCACTTCCCGGCTCATGCCCATTCCATTGTCCTCTACTGACAGGAAAATATCGTTCCCTTTCTGCTCACCGCGGACAATAATTTTGCCGCCCTCATCTTCATCCATATTTCCTACTCCATAATAAATCGCATTTTCAAGCAATGGCTGTACTACCAGTTTTACAGTACAGCATTCCTCTACGTTTTTATCAATCAGAAATTCCACCTGAAAACGGTCTTTATAACGAATCTGCTGTATATTCATATAACTTTTGCTATGTTGTAATTCTTCCGAAATCCTTATCACTGTTTTTCCTTTTGAAAGACTGATGCGAAGCAGTTTTGCCAGTTCCGAAATCATAAAAACAGCTTCTTCATTCTTATTTGCCTCTACCATCCAGGTGATGGATTCCAGTGTATTATAAAGAAAATGTGGATTAATCTGGCTTTGCAGTGCATCCATTTCACTTTTTCTCCGCTTATTCTGCTGCCGGATAATTTCTTCCATCAATTGTTCTATCTGCTTATATGAATTCTGGACAGAATATGCCAGATGCCTTATCTCCGAAGCACCCCCTATATATATTTCAGTCTTTTCTCCTGTTTCATAAGACTTTACGGATTCATCCAATTTCAAAATCGGTTTTGAAATCTTTTTTGCCATAATTTTATTCACAACAAAAAGCATCATCAGAAGAATAATTGCCGTGGCAATTATATAATACCGGAACTTATTAATGCTTGCCGTCTGCACCCCCTCCGGTACAACTCCTACCAGTTTCCATCCGGTATAAGATAGACTGTTCACTACTATATTACTTTTTACCCCATTCACAGAAATCTCATATGTACCATCTGCATAACCAGCAGCTGTACTGCTATCTTCTGTAAAAAATCCCCTGTCTATTTCTGCTTTTCTTGGGTGATAAAGAATTTCTCCATCATCTGTACATAAATAATAATACGTCTCTCCCGCTGCTTCATTCAGGTTATCTAAAACCTCTTCTATCATGGAATACTTCATATCAACCAGCAATACTCCACTGTCCGGAGTGTCACCATGATTCATATCCACCAGGCTGCTTAAAGACACCACCCAGTTATATTGATATGTCTCATTCCCAAACAAATCCTGAATATGGGGTGTTGATATATGTATATTTTCTATCTCATCTGTAGCACTTTTATACCAGTCCTGCTCTGTTACTTTCTGATTCTTTTCTCTGGTAGCCACTGGTTCTGCTGCAATAATTTTCCCATCACTGTCATAAAGGGCCATACTCTGCAGCTTATCATTATTTACTTCATACAACAGACTGAACTGCCTGCTGAATTCCTGGTCAGAAATATCATATTCCTGTACGATATTATAATTAACAGCATTACAAATCTGTCTCATATTCCGCAATTCATTATTTACCTGATCCACTGTACTCTCTATCCGGCTTTCTGCATTGGAAATTGCTGTTTCTTTTACTGACATTTTAAAACGGCTATAAATCAGTAATCCCATAACTATTGTTGTAACAATGGTCATGGCAGAAAGAACTGTCATAAGCAGTGACTGTATATCCATCCAGGCTGAAATATTCTGCATCATATTTTGAATTATATTCCTTTTTTCGTGCTTTTTCTTTCTGTTTTTTTTCTGATTCATAGCTCTCCATATTCCTATTCTGGTGATTTTCTGTATTTTGACGGAGATACTCCAAATTTCTTTTTAAACACATAACTGAAGTAATTTGCGTCCAGATATCCTACTTTTTCTCCAATTTCATAACTTTTATCATTGGTTTCTACAATAAGCCTGACTGCGACATCCATCCGGTAATCCGTCAGATATGTAATAAAGGATTTCCCGGTTTCTTTTTTAAATATCGTTGAAAAATACGAATTGGATACACCAAGCACTGAGCATACCGTATCCAGAGAAAAATCAGGTTCCATATAACGCTCTGCCACAACATTCTTTGCATCTGTAATCAGCCGCCTTGAAGTATTATTTCTTGCACTTTTCAACTTTTCACTAATTGCCACTGCTGCTTTTTTCATCCACTTCATCAGAGTTGCTTTATCCAGTTCCGGCACCTTTTCATAGAGATTTTCTTTTTCTTCAAAGAAATCATTAAAGTCCATAAAATTATTGGCACAGAACCGGTAAAAAGCACCTACCATCTCCATAACTGATAAATGATACTGATTTACTGTGGCAGCACTTTTATGAAGTTTTTCCACTTCCCTCTCTACTGCTGACTCAATGTCTTTTACATTTCCAAGATAAATCGTTTTAAACAACTCATGCATTTTTGTATCTTCTGACTGTACGGCTACCGTCTGCTCCCGTGGAACTACTTCCGCAATATTTATAGCCCTTGCAGTTCCATAAAGAACCCGGTAGGATACTGCTTTTCTTGCACCTTCATAAGAATTACTGATATTCAAAAGACTATCGCAATATCTTCCAACACCAGCCGTTACAACTGCACCAATCACACGGTTCGCCCATCTGCAGAATCTATCGCAAAAATCTGTCAGTTCTGTTGCCTTATCTTCTGAATCAAGCGATACTATCAAAACTGTATTCCCAAGATACATAAATTCCTGACAGTTGAGTTCTGATGCAATCCTTTCCTTTATTTCATGCTCGACAGACATGGATAACAACAATGGATTCATTCCTTCCGGCACATGGTGCTCTGAAGTATGAAATACCACGCTGCAATAATAGGGTCCCTCCAGTGGAATCTGATAAGCAGATAAAAATTTCTCATATTCTGTCTCATTTACCCTGCCTTCAATTAACGAAACAAAAAAATTCGTCCTTAGCACCGGAAGTGCATCCTGGAAATAATTTTGCAGTTTTTTAACATTTAATTTTTCTTCTCTTTCCCGGTTTAAAGTCTCTTTCAGTCTTTCCATGCAGTCAGATAATTCAACTGCATTTACCGGCTTTAACATATATTCTTCAATTTCCAGATGTACTGCCTCTTTGGCATATTCAAATTCATCAAATCCTGTAAAAATAATAATATGTATATTTGGATAATCATTATTTAACTTCTGCGCCAGTTCCAGGCCATTCATATAAGGCATTTTTATATCGGTTATCACAACATCCGGCTGTATATTTTCTACCAGTTCCAGGGCTTTCACTCCATTGGTTGCACTGCCTGACACCTCAAAGCCCAGTCCATCCCAGTCCATCTTATGTTCCATTGCCTGGATTGCTTCTATTTCATCATCAACTAAAATCACTTTATACTTTTCCATATGACGTTCCTCTTTCAGCATGTTCAGCTCTTTCTTCTCCTGCTCTTATTATATCAGACAAATGTCTTTTTCTGAATACCTGATATTGTTTAGGCCGTCCATTCATCTCTGACGATGAGCGGGCGGCCTATGGTGATTATATGTGAATGATTCTGATTACGAATTACTTATTTTTTCTGTACATATTTCAGACAGTCAAGTGTTACTGCTGCCAAAATGATGATTCCTTCGAAAATAAACTGAAGATTTGTATCAATACCCAGAATAGTAAGGGAATATGTAAGGGATGTAAAGATAAGTACACCAGTTACAACTCCGGAAATCTTACCAATACCACCGGTAAAGGATACACCACCAACTACGCAGGCTGCAATAGCATCCATATCCCATCCTTGTCCATATGCTGCACTACCGGAACCAACCATTCTGTTACATTCCAGCCAGGAACCAAATCCATACAGGATACCTGCCAGAATAAATGCTCCTAATGTTACTTTAAATACAGATATACCGGAAACTGCTGCTGCTTCAGGATTTCCACCAACCGCATACAGATTCTTACCAAATGTTGTTTTATTCCAGATGAACCATACTACGATAATTGCAACAACAGCCCAAAGGATAATTGTCGGGAATTTTCCAATCTGCGGAATAAACATAGCCGGGATTGCAGAATCAATAGCTCCGAAGGAAACACCTTTTGTTGCATATGTTACAAGTCCGAAAATAATCAGCATGTTTGCCATGGTTGAAATAAACGGATGCATCTTGAACTTCGCCATAAAGAAGCCTGCCAGCATAGAAAATGCTGTTGTAAGTACAATACAGACTGCCAATGCAAGAATTGCTCTTGCAGCAACCGGGATACCGGTAAAGTCAAAGATATGGCCAAATACACCACCTGTATTAATTCCATTATGCATGATGATGGTTGCTGTTACCATACCCATACCAACCATACGTCCAACAGAAAGGTCAGTACCTGTTAAAAGAATCAGTCCTGCAACACCTAATGCCAAGAACATTCTTGGTGAAGCCTGCTGCAGAATATTTAAGATGTTTGTCGTTGTCAGTAACTGTGTATTCTTTACAACCGGTGTAATAATACATAAAGCAATGAAGATTAAAATAATGACAATATACAATCCATTTTTATAAAGGAACTGTGTGGTATTAAAGGTATATTTGTAATTTTCAAATTTCTGTGCTCTCTTCTGTGCAAATGTATATCTTGACATACGGAGTAAGTCAATCAGATGATACTTATGTGCATATGCATCATGCCTTCTGTCCTTAATCTCCTGAAGTCTGGACTCATGTGCCATCTGGGCATCAAATAATTTATTCTTATAAACATACTTCTCGTCTTTTTTCTCATCTGCATCGCTGAGTCTGCTCATATTCTGCTCATGCTCTGCTTTGATGGAAGCACATATATTTTTGTATTCTGCATTTTCAGCTTCTTTCTCAGCTTTGCAGCTATCAGCAACTTTCTGATAGTAATCATTTTTATAATGTTTTGCAAGATAACCTTCTGCATCTGCGATAAGCTTTGATACTTTGTCTTTATTCGAAGACTCCACCGCTTTTGCCTTTTCTAAGGCTTCCTTGTCCTTTGCAATCATTCTGCTCTTTTCTTCTTTTGTTAAATTCTTATTTTCCTTTACGATTGCAATGTGATTTTTTAAGCTGCGCACCTTATCTGAACCATCCTTACGAAGTTCATCAATCTGTGCCTGTATTTTTCCTACATATTCATCAATCGGCTTCAAAAGCTCTGCCTCTGCAGCGGATGAAAGAATAATACTACTGTCTGCCATATCCAATGCTCCTTCCTGATTATAAATATTTCGCACTGAGTCTTAATAACTCTTCCTGATTTGTTTCCTTAGTATTAACAATTCCGGCAAGATGTCCATTTGACATAACACCAATCCGGTTTGTGATTCCAAGGATTTCCGGCATCTCAGAGGATACAACAATGATTGTTTTTCCCTGTTTTGCCATATTGATAATTAATTCATATATTTCGTATTTGGCACCTACATCAATTCCTCTTGTAGGATCGTCCATCATAAATATATTTGGTGAGCGCTCCAGCCATTTACCAAATATTGCCTTCTGCTGATTTCCTCCGGACAAACTGGAAATCATATCATCTGGTCCCATACATTTTGTATGCATGACTTTAATTTCTTCTGCCGTCGCACGAACCATATCATCATTGGAAAGTGCGAATCCATTTTTATAATGATTCATATTGGCGATTGTAGTATTAAATGTAATATCTGCTTTCAGGAAAAGTCCATTTGCTTTTCGTTCTTCTGTAATTAAAGCAAATCCATGATCCATTGCATCTTTCGGGGATGTAAAATTCATTACTTTTCCATTATAAATTACATTTCCTGCCGCTCTGGTACGCATACCAAAAATAGTTTCCAATAGTTCCGTACGACCGGCTCCAACCAGACCATACAGTCCAAAAATTTCTCCTTCTTTAATATCAAAAGAAATATTCTGTAATTTTGGTGCATACTTAGTTGAAAGATTCTGTATAGAAAGAACCGTTTCACCAGGCTGGTTATCTACCGGTGGAAAACGGTTATCCAAAGAACGGCCAACCATTGCAGAAATCAGTTCATTCATATTGGTATCTTTACTTGCCTTTGTCATAACAAGGCTGCCATCCCGAAGAACTGATATTTCATCACAAATTTCAAAAATTTCATCCATTTTATGTGAAATATAAATCAATGAAATTCCCTGTTCTTTTAACTGCCGCATCATCTTGAAAAGTTTTGCAACCTCCGGTGCTGTCAGTGATGAAGTCGGCTCGTCTAATACGATTACTTTGGAATGATAAGAAATTGCTTTTGCAATTTCACACATCTGGCGCTGTGATACAGACATTTTTTTCATTGGCTGTGTCAGATTAACAGTAATACCAAGTTTACGGAATAAATCGGAAGTTTCTTTTCTCATTCTTCCTTCGTCAATCATTCCCAATGAATTCTTCGGATAGCGTCCTAAGAACATATTGTCAATGACACTGCGCTCCAGACACTGATTTAATTCCTGATGAACCATTGCGACACCATTTTCAAGTGCATCCTTTGGGCCAGAAAAATTAACTTCTTTTCCATCTAATATTATTGTTCCTTCGTCCTTTTGATAAGTTCCGAAGAGACATTTCATCATTGTCGATTTACCGGCACCATTTTCACCCATAAGTCCCATGATTGTTCCAGGTCTGACATTCAGATTGATATGATCCAGAACCTTATTTCTTCCGAACGATTTGCTCATGCCGTTAATCGATAAGACATATTTATTCTTATCCTCTGCCATAATTCTACTTCCTTTTCTTTGAAAAGAAGGACACCATTTTTATCTGATGCCCTTCTGTATCTATGCTGTTTTCTTCCGGGCAATAACCTTATTTTGAAAGAAGTGATGTATAAGATGATGCATTGTCTGTTTTAACCATGTTGATTGCAAATGCATCATACTCACCCGGGTTGCCGAGACGGTTTGTAATGTTAGACTCTGTCTGTCCATCACCACCGATATAATCTACTTCAAGGTTCAAAAGTTTGTCATAGTTCTGAAGAAGTGGCTGATAAGTTGAGCTAAGGAAGTTATCGGAAGCATTGTAAATATCAAGCCATACCTTCTTGCTTGGACTCTTGCCTGCATCCAGCTGGTTGGATACTTTGCTATAAACCTTGGTTGAGTCTGTGAAATCCTGATAATTATCAGCTGTAACAGCTATATTTAATGCATAGTAAGATCTTTCTTCTTCACTATATCTGTAATCTTCTCCTTCTGTTAAGCAGTTTCCTGCATCATCCGGAGTACCGATACCGGTATCAATGTCTACTCCATCTAAAGCATTACGAAGCACTCTTAATGTCAGGTAAGCCTGAACATCTGCATGCTGTGAAATTGTTCCGCCATATCCTTCTGCGATAGCTGCAACAGCATCACTATTTGCATCGTATCCGAAGGTTGGTACTTTGTTATCTTTTGCCCATGCATTAAACATTGACATTCCCATACCATCATTATTAGAAACAACTACGTCAATCTGGTCACCAAAAGATGCGGTCCATGTTCCGATTGCATTTCCTGCTGTAGCTGCATCCCATGTTGCACCAGCAGAGTTCTTCATCTCCTGTGAAGCAAGTTCACGAATTGTATAAGTCTTTCCATCTACATCCAGTGTTGCATCCTGAACAACTTTTGCAGAACCGTCTACGTTTGTACCAGCCGGTGTTGAATCAATTGCTCCATTTGCATCTACTCCGGTTCCAAGTGCAGAACGGACACCACGGGTACGTGCAATAGAGTCGTTATGTCCGATGTCTCCGATTGCAAGTACATAACCAATTACTCCGTCTCCGTTACGGTCAATGGTCGCTGCATTTTCTTTGATATAATCAAGAACCATCTGTCCCTGCAGTTCAGCACCCTGATTTGCATCAAAGCCTACATAATAGGTATCTTTGTTGTAATTTAATGCATCCATGTCAAGTTCTCCTGTGGAACTGTTGGATGGCTGACGGTTAAACCAGCAAAGTGGTTTATCCTTGTTTGCTACGCTGCTGGTGCTTCCTGAGTCACCAGAGCCGCTTCCTCCGGAAGAGCCACATCCAACCATGGATAATGCAAGTGTTGCTGCTACCAATACAGTTAATAATTTTTTCCTTCTCATTCTTTTTTCCTCCTGGTTTGCAATTTGTTGATTTTGGTTTCTCCGAACCTGTCTCATCGACTAAATTCATTATAATCACAAACCAATCTGGAAAGAATAGAATTTTTTTGGATGAAATAGCAAAATATTTTGATAATCTGTAATTTTTATATGTATTTTGACGAACAACTATGCAGCTGCACCATCATTCTGTTGGCATGTATGCAGGAATGCCTCTGCCAGCTGCTGGTTCTGCTGTGCCTGTTTTCTGATATGATTAACCACGAAAAAAGGCAGGAAAAATAAGGAAAGGAAACCTAAACACAATGCGATGGCACCGACTAATAAATCAATCGGAAAATACGGGACTACAAACCAGCCAAATTTTGCAATGTTCCATGCCCATTTTGCCGCTATTCCAAAACCACCCACTTTGCTGTAACAAACACAGCCCATAACAAATCCTATCATAATAAAAATCGGATGGAATGCCAGCACCATTCCGATACCTCCACAGACCGTTCCGGCAATTGCCAGTCCCCAGATTTTCTGAATCTCATATAACTGTGTCTCCGCTTCCCGTTTTACCTGCATTGCATAACCATAATCGTTACCAAATTCTACTTCTTCATAAAGATTTCTTTTTTCTTTTGCCATAATATTTTCCTCTTTTCTCCGATGTTCCACCGGTTTTTATTATTGTTTTCACTTATATGACGGAATAATATTATGGCAGGTTTTATTTTTTTAAAAATTTTTTTGACAAGTCCTTATTGCTTTCTTCCGATTACCTGCTTCCCACACTTCCTTTCCAATACATTCACTCCCTCTACTGTGGTAAAATTAAAGTTGGATTTTTCAACAGCGTTGCAATCACCGGAGTATATTTAGATACTCCATAGTCTTCAACAATACTGGTTATTCTAGCCCCTGCATCCTTTGACGAAGCACCACATAAGAAAACCCTTTCATCAGCAGTTCCATAATCCAACACTATAAATCGATCATGAAATATACCGCCTGTCTTTTTCATTGATATTTTTACGGATGGATATTCTTTGCAAAAATCCGTAAATTCTATATTATGAAGTTTATTATTCCCAACATTATCGCTGAATAAAGTAATATTTACTCCTGCAGGAGAATTTTTAAGATGTACCAGCGTTCTTAATCCAATATAATTGTCAACGACATATATTGACGACTTTGCCTGCTTATAAATGGACTCATACACCTCATCTGCACTACTAAATTTTGCATTAAACATGAGCCACTTTTCATCATCATCTGAAACAAAGCTGTTCATCATATCAGCCAACTCAGATTTTGTCACAACATCCCTCAGTCCTTCTGCAACATCTGAAATCTGCTTTTCAAGAGATATCATATCTGAGTTGATTTTGCTAATTTCTATTCTGTTGTTAGCAGTTTCCATGCTTAACTGAAGAATTTCCCGCTGACCTATAAGATCTCGATTTTCTAAAATGTAATCTTTCATTTTCTTGAAAGTCTTCACAAGTGCACGGCTTTGTTTAATTGCAAGCTCGCCGTGCAAAACTGTCATAAGCATATATACTCCCTGCTCTGTAAACACATAAGGTTTGTATTTTATATTTGAACCTCTTCCCATATTCAAGGTGAAATTTTTGCACCTTGAAAGATTTTCCACTTCTTCATCATTCAATTCAAACATAAAATCATCGCCTTCAAATTTGGCAATGTTATTCTTAACCTGCTTGAAAATGAAGATGACACTATGAACACCATGAATCAGAAGCGCTATATCAATCTACTCTCAAATCTTTATAACAATCTGTCCAATGTATATCTTGCACTTAAAAAAACTGATAAAGCAACCGAAGCCTTACACAAGGCATTTGAGATAAGGATTTCATATGCTGACACCGGCATAATTGAAACGCATGATATGCTCCAACAGATGCTTAATCTTGTAAATATGCTGATACTTGCTGGTGATTTAGAGCTTGCACGGCTTGTCCTTAATCAATATGATGCTCTTGTAACAGATAACGAAGGCTACAACACTTTAGATTATGGCTGCTGCCGACTTGCTTCCGGAATAATTGCATTAAAGGAAGGTAAACCAGTAGAAGCCGAAAAGAATCTACTGGCAGCAGAGAGTATTATCAATACTGCTATGGATACCAGTGATTCTGATTTAGCTTCATCTGATACTGCTGTTTCAGCATTTGATAATTATGTTTCTAAGAATAACTATCTGAAATCTGTATACGGATATCTGAATAATCTATATGCCAGATGGCACAAGCCTGAGAAAGCACTGGAATATAAAGAAAAATGGCTGAATGCCAAGAATGAACAAAATAAGAATATCACACACAGAAACGCATAAACTATTAATGCCACTAAAAAAAATACTGTTTGACATCGCCAGATATCAATGGTATATAATTTGTAGTGGTTGTGCTACGGAAACTTGCGATGCCCGTAGCCGGTGGAGTTCCATGCGTGGGCTCCACTTTTTTATTTTCCACGAAGGTACCTTAAGTTTACTACTTGTGTCAATAATTTGCATTATGAAGAAAATGGTCATCTCAGACAAAAGGGTAAAATCGCTGAGTTAGCCCTGGAATATGGTGTATCTGTAGGTGCTTTGAAATCTATATCAAGGTAAAAGCCTTTTTCATTTCAAAGACATCATCCAACAAAAACAGCAACTCTAAAAAGCAGCATCTCCTGCCGCTTTTCTTTATACTACAATATTTTGTTACCAGTTTGGCAGTGCGTAACTACCAACTAAAGAAAATCTTTCAATTCTCGGATTCTTGTAGGATGTGAAAGTTTTCTTAAAGCCTTTGATTCTATCTGACGGATTCTCTCCCGGGTGACGCCAAACGTCTGCCCTACTTCTTCTAGTGTTTTTTCAACACCATCTTCAAAACCATATCTTGCTATGAGAACCGCCTGCTCCCTTTCTGATAATTCTCCCATTAGTTTTTCAAGAATTTCTCTTAATGCCCGCTGCTCGATCTCTTCATAAATGCCATCATTCCAATAGAATGCATCCGGATTAATGTTTTGAAAGACATTCGGCTGTATTTCGTTTTCTATAATGTTTTCAAAAACATCGTCCTGTATTTCATCTACATCAATGTTTTTCAAAAACATTTCGTAGATTTCGTCAAGTGATTCGATTGGCATAGACTGCCTGATTATGTCCTCTGCCTGATCAATACCACAGCCAAGCCGATCTTGAATTATCCTTCTCACCTCAGGATCAGTCCATATATCAAAATTCAAGTATCCATTTTCCTTCAAAATCGGATACATTGTAAAATAGCCTTCCTTTTTATGAACAGGATAATATACAGCAGGCCTTTGAGTTGCCTGTGCTCGACCAATATTTTGTAGTATCCACAGTGAAGCATATGATCCAAAAGGCCCACTTGAGTCAGGATCATATTTGTCTACAGCCGTTACTAAACCTATTAAAGCTTCCTGTATAGTGTCAGAAATTTCACAATCATAGGTTTCAGCTCTCTGCAGAGCAATACGCACAGCAAATCTTAAATACATCTGTATTACTCGCTCACGAGCGTATAAATTTTCCTCCTGAACCTGATATTTCAGTTGATCCATCTCACGCGCTTGAGGTGGAACGATAGCCCGGACAGCGTTGATAAAATCCTTTAAATCCGAATCAAGCTCAATAACTCTATTGAATACAGCCTCATAGTCTCTTTGCGCATAATCATCGTATTCATCCTCGGAAGAACCGGCTGCATCAGTAACCGGTGCCTCATCATATACAATGATTCCACGGGTAACAATAGAGCTTGAAAGGTAGTCCACATCTCGGATAGATAGAAACCATTTATCAGCCTCATCATAAATATCATCAAATACCAGGAATCCCTTTTCAGATGATAACTGTATTAAATTTGCAAGAGCACTTTCAATACCATTCTTATTCTCCATTAGTTCTCTTTTCATTTTTCAGCAAGAAATTGTTTCAAGATATATCCGTTAGAATCTACCCATACAATATTCCCATTCACCGAATTTCCTATCAATACTTTTGCAGCCGTTAAAAGGCTCCCAAACTGAACATCTTCAGTCAAAACCCCATCTTTCATTTTGCCAGATTGCATTAGATCACGGCGCTTGTTACCTATTGCAATTGTACAAGAGAAAGTGACAACCTCATTTTACTCTGAACCTTTATACACAACAAAACCTTTAGGTAAGACCATTCTTCCATCATCAAAGAGCAAATAACCTTTCTTCTGTGACAGAGCTTTTAACTCTATAAAGACCCTGTCTATATCGTTATTGCTCATTAACTCATCTCGCTATTACTTATGACTTATTAACACATAACTGCAGAATATCGTTACTGCTGATTTCGCTGTTGAAGCGATCATTAAACTCATCGATAAATTCATAAAGTCTGTTTGCAAATGCCTCAGGAGTGCTATCTCCTTCTACCAGCTTTTCATAAAGAACATCAATGCCACCTCTTACGTAGCTATCAAAACGCTCTTCATCAGCCGGATCCTGACCATAATGTCTGAAAGCTTTATCGATTCGCTTTTCTTCATCGGGCTCATAATTTGCATCAAGTAGCATAATCAGCCAGAAGTTATACTGTAATTCATCACCAGAATAAATTACGCGATCACCCATGACATTCTGATTATATATCTGACCGGTCTCTGGATTTTTAAGATCATCAAGGTCAGCAGTTCTTCCATATAGGAATCCGATCAACGGTGCATTCGTATAGACATCTACGTTACGGTCTATCAGCTTTGCTTTGCTTAATTCATCGAATACTCCTGTGAGCTGATCCACACGAAGAGCATGCCTACCTTTAAACCTATATTGTTTATCAAACATGGCGCTCCTCCTTATACCAAATTGGTCTCAAACTCATTTTTCTTGTCAAACTGGTGTCTGCTGCCGATCCTGTTACCCATGTAATCCTCAGCCAGTTCACCATCTGTATCCTTGATAAAGATAATTACCTGCTCAGCAGTCTCTGGCAAAGCCTCACATACTGTCTTGATTCTTCTCTTATCAAAGGCAGACAGCGGTGCATCCATTACAAGTGGATATGGCTCAGATGAAAGCAGCTTAGCATCATCATCACTAGCATTTCTATTTTCTCTGGCCATTTTTATGATACCAGTAATGAAAGCAAAGATAACGGAAATGCTCTGCGCTGTAGAAGTTTCTACATCACCCTCATAATCATTGGCCTGAACGGTAATATGATATTTTGAATCTATTGTTAATGATAAGCCACCTTCATAAATCTGCTTGAAAATATCATTAATCGTATCCTGCAAGCGATTACGGATCTCTTCTTCACTTGTACGATACACATTTTCCAGCTCTTCATAAATCTTTCTGGCATAAGTCAGATACATCTGAGTCTTTCTGTTCTTTTCATCAAGCAAAGTCAGATTCTGTCTCTCTGTATCTGCACGCTCGCGCTCCTTCTCAAGACCGCCACGTTCTATATTCAGCTTGTCTCTATCGTTATTACACTTATTGATAGTTTTAACACAGATCTGAATCTCATTATTTATTGCACGGACCTTTTCGCTGACATCTTTACCACTAAGCTTGGCCTCAATCTTGTGAAGTTCATCAGTCTTATCCATAATATCATCACTCTGCTGACTGGCAGTCGCAAGATTCTCCTGCATCTGTTCAACCAAATCCTGAAGAGCTCCTGCTCTACGTTTTGACTCCTTCTTGAAATCCGTCACATATGTACTGAGTGATTTCGGAGGGATAACATCCAGTAGTGATTTCACTTTCTCATAAGGCACAGATCCTTCATCCAGGTGGGTACCGCAAAGGCATACCTTCTGCTTCAGCAGATACTCAATAGTTTTATCACGGATAAAAGGAATGTCCTTGCCAGAATAATCATGTCTTGACAGAACTTCCAATGCTCTCTTAATCAAAGAAATTGAAAAGAATGGACTCATTGAAGCATTGAAATCCTTACACATCGTCTTATAGACTGTGGCTCTCATACGAGTAGTATTTTCAATCTGCTTCTGTAAATCTTCTTTTTCTTTTTGCAGTTTTTTACCTTCGGAATACTGCTTCAACTCTATAACTTTTTCAGATTTTCTAGTTTCAGCTGCCGCTTTCTGTGTATCAAGTTCCTCTAAGGCTGCATCAATTTCTGCAAGTCTTGCATTGCACTTATCTATTTTTGCAGTGTATTCCTGTATCTTAGTGTTGCTCTTTGAGTCAAAGCTCTTCTCATAGCTACCAATAACGCTAAGACTGCTTCTCGGATTAAAGTGACCAATAGCACTTATCATCGCATTGAGACCCAAAAGACCCTTTACAGCCTCTGCAAAGTCAGTTGCCTTCTTACCTGTAGAAATATCTTTACTCATCTTCTCAATACGCTCTCCATCAAAGAAGAAGTATCTGGACAGTTCCTTAGGCAGAATGCTCTTAACCTCGGCTTCGCACTGAGACTTTTTAACATAAGAAGTATTACCGCTGGTATCCTTTATTGCAATGTCAAATACGGTATTATCACCCTTAACATTGTTTGCATAGTCCTTGTGATATGCCTGCTCTCTTATGAGGGTATAGTCAACCTCACCATGTCTAAGAGCCAAAGTTACACGAACCTTCTCTTCTGAGCCGGGAGTCATTTCGGTGGCTACCATCTTATTCAGAATAATCTTGTCAGAGAACTCTGTTTCTCCATACAGGCACCAGAAAAATGCCTGAGCAAACGTAGTTTTACCCGTTCCGTTTTCACCAATGATGATGGTTACGTTTTTGCCGCCTTCTCCCTGAGCAAAATCAATGGACTCATTGCGAAATTGGCGGAAGTTCTCAAGTTTTATTGATTTAAGTAACATTGCACTTCCTCCTCAATCTTCTTCTTAATCCATGCCACCATCTGAGAATCATTCATTGTTCTCGTTTTCAGATTCATGTTTTCCTTAATGATGATTGACCGCTTCAGTCGCTCAATGGCCTTGCTATCAACCTGGATTTCGCCGTTATCACTCAAAATCTTCACCCTCCTTTTCAAGATCTGTTTCGTTAAGATGATAAGCCTCCTGGATGTCCCAGATCAGGTTGTTTGCCAGCATCGAATTTAATGCCAGCCTACCAAATTCCTTAATCCGGGCAAGCTCATTTTTCACCAATGTCTTATCCCTATTCGCTTGCTCAATCGTCAACCCTGACACTGAGTCAAGCGGTCTAGGAAGAGTAACAAAATCGTATATTTCCGCAAATGGCTTATTAGCTGCTTTACGGAGCACTCTACCTCTACGCTGTATGTATTCCTTAGGATTCGTTGTACTTGCCAGTATAAAGGCCGTTCGTATGCCTGGTATATTAACACCTTCATCCAGACACTTTATCGCTACTATAGCCTGCAGCTTGCCGCCGTCCTGGAAATGCTCTTTAATTAAAGCACGCTCCTCCATATTTTCTTCTGAAGTAAAACGCGCCACGTTCATATTAAGTTCATTTCCAAGAATCTTGGTAACTGCTTCTATCTGCCTGATATCACTTTCGTCATCTGATGAAGTATCACTATCGTCTATCACCCTCGTAGCTCCACAGTACACCAGAATATTATTATCATCTTTGTAAGGAGTGATTTCTCGCTTCAAAGCCTCCAGTTTTTGCATTGCTCCTGCAACAACCCTGGATCTCTTTAGGGCAAGGATTTCTCCACGCTTGCTTAATTTATACTTTCCATGCTTGTCCTTAATCATACACTTGGACATTTCATAAGAAAGCTGTTCATAAGATTCCAACTCAAGCTCACTCAGGTAAACAAGAATCGGATAATATTTATAAGGAGTCAGTTTATCTTCATCAATAGCTCTTTCCAGAGGATATTCAATACATTTCTTTCCAAAGAAGCTATATAAAAGTGCTGTTCCTTCGTCATCTCTGTGTCTTTCAAGTGTTGCTGATAATGCCAGCCTGTAAGCAAATCTGTCATCCAAATGCTTGGCATAGCTTCTTGCTCCAAAATTATGAGCCTCGTCCACCACCAGTAAAATCGGACTCTTAATTTTATCTATTCTCTCCTGAAAGTCTGGACTTGCAAATGTAACATTCGTTGTCACCACACAGAGGAATCTTTTATCTCTTCTGATTTTCTGATCCGTTATTGCCTTGGAGAATTTCTTTCTCCAATCCTTGTGGGCTGGATCACCATAAGCAATAATAGGCTTCATGTTGAATTTGACAATATCCTCAACCCACTGCTCTACCAGATGCTTGTATGGAGCTACGATGATTACAGCAAGATCATCATTAAGATCTTCTGAAAGTTTTGAAATGGCACCAAGACCGGTATAGGTTTTGCCTGTACCTGTTGCCATATCAAAAATTCCTCGATAGTTTTCACCTACCCAAGCAGCAATGGCTTCCTTCTGATATTCATGTAGCTCAACATCTGCTGGTATTCTTGCTCCTACCTGAGCTCCAGAAGAATTACTCATCCCTTGCAATATACTTCCATAAGCAAGGATTCTTCTTTTGAACTGCTCATGATCAATATCAAAATTTGGATCCTTATTCCTGTATTTCTCAATAAGAACATCGGAAATATTTGGAAATTCCAAAACCTTAAGGCTTGGCTCAACATTATTCCACATGGAATAAAAGGCATTTTCCTTTAACTTAACTCTATCAGCTTCAGCCTCTCTCCAATCACAGAATACATCTATAGTCTCATAATTGATGGACATCGCTGTCATAGACTCATTCATGGATCCAGAAAAAGCAACATGATTTCCGTCTTTATCTTCCAGAATTCCCATCTTCTCATGGTACATTCCAATTTCATTGTCCTTATCAGTATAGGCAATGCGAATATCAAGGATTCCATCTGATATAAGATGTGCCAGAAGATTCAAGCGCTCCATAGAATAGTAATCCTCATGTTCATCAGACAACTGACGTATGAGCGCCCCCTCTATTATCTTCTGTCTATTCTCATATCCTTCCTTGATAGCCTGAATATCGTCATCAGACAAATACGGTGAGGCAACTATTTCAATCTTTCCACCATCTTTAGCCATATCAGCTATTCCCTTTGATATTTCGACAAGGGCTGAAGACGAAAAGAATCCCACTGCACGCTTATATGATGTTGACTCATGAAGCAGCGGAATATAAAAATCCTGCACCACATTATCAATCAAGGACCGGTATTCGCTTTTTATTATCTTGTCCTTTAAGCTCACAACACTCCTCCTACAACTCTGAATCTATATAATCCAAAGCTTGTTCTAACTCTGCAAAATCTTTATCTGTCGTAAAATAATTAACACTGAATCTGATCGTTCCCGCTGGAAATGTTCCCATGAACTGATGTGCCAGCGGTGCACACTGTAGCCCTGTTCTAACAGCAATTCCACACCTGTCAAACACTGGTCCTGCACTGTCGCTGCTTATTCCTTCTATGATGCAAGAAACTATTCCCACATAATTACATGAGTCATAATTTCCAATTATTTTAATATAGGAGTATCTGCTTAAAAGGTCTATCAGCTTCTTTCGATTCTCAGCTTCTTTTTTTCTTATGGCATCAATAGTAACTTGTGCTGACCATCCAAGAGCTGCATTTAATCCGGCTATACCAGCAATGTCCTGTGTCCCCATCTCATATTTCTGTGGTAAATCTTCCGGCATATCCTGATTTGCAGATTCATATCCGGTACCGCCAAATATTACTGCCGGAAATTTCACCGCTGGATTCATCACAAATCCAGATATTCCAGTTGGGCCATACAATGTTTTATGTCCTGCAAATACAGCAAAATCTATAGTGGTAAGGCCTACGTTCAAATCTACCAACCCAGCAGTCTGTGCCATATCCACAAGGGTTATGGCTTCATACTTCTTAGCCAGTGCGAAAATATCCTCTACCGGTGCAATAAGTCCAAACACATTGCTAGCATGACTAACAATAACAAAATCAGGTTTAACAGTATCAAACTGATATCTGATTTTTTCCAGGTCATACACCATACCCTTTGAAACAGTCAGCTGTGTGATCTTGATTTTCTCCTGCTCTTCAAAATGATGAAGTGTTCTGGTAACTGCATTATGCTCAAAGGGGCTGATATAAATATTAACAGCTCCTTTTTCAATAATGCCCTGAATAATAATATTCAATGCGATTGTTGCCGTTGGTTCAAATACAACCTGCTTTGCCTGACAATGCAAGAGCTCCTGAATCTTCTTTCGTGTATCTCCAATTAAAGCTCCTGCACTCTGCGCAAGCTTATAGTTTCCACGTCCAGCATTCGCTCCGCTGGAACGATAAAAGCTATCCATGAAGTCATAGACGCAATACGGCTTTGGGTATGTAGTTGAAGCATTATCAAAATATGCCACTTGTAACACCTCCCTTAGCACATTTTCTTTAATATATCCATGAGAATCTGCCTCTTCTCCTGTTCTGAAATAGAATATCCCATTGAATCTATCTCAAACAGAATCGAATTATACAGAAGCTTTCCTCTCTTACTTGTTTCAACTCTATCAAATCGTTTTACTTCTGATGAACCATCATCACTGCGGAATTTGATTTCATAAGTACTTTCAGCACTGTCTTCACATTCAGACTCACTGCTTTGGAATTCCTCAGCAGTCTTTTTGTACATTGCAAGATTCTCTTTGAAACGTTCTAAAGTATCATCATCCCAGTCTTCAACTCTGAGACCCGTTGCAGCCTTTGCTAATCTGGCAACAAATGTCTCTTCATCATTTGTTACTTCCTTAAAAAGTCCCAGGCATTTGTTTGTTCCATTTTCAAAAAGCTGCTCAAATACATGCAGATCCAGTGTTTCACACCAATCCTTTATTACAGATGATAATGATGTCCTTTTCAACTTGGCTCTGTTTGCAGCGATTGAGAAGATTTCTTTGGTCTGCTTTATCAGCTCAACCTTGAGCTCAGCTATTTTACCATCATAGTAGTTTTTAGCATTCTCAATATTCTCTGCAAGCCCTTCGTTGAAATCTCTATATCCAAAGGCTTCAGGAAGTTTCTCAAACAACAACTCATGACCGTTAAGATTCAGTTTAAGCAGCTTAACCATCTTAAGGTATCTCTTGCTTGATTCCTTGTCGCCAATTCCTTTTGACTCCTTAGCATATCTTGGCAGTGACAGGTACCAGCGCTTCATTGCAGATGCTACAAAATCATAAGCACTAAGATTCTTTTCTGCCTCAATAACATAATTGCTGAAAATCTCAGAAAGCTTACTTACAAATTCCTGTTTTTCAGGATTCCATTCTAGGAATACCAGTGTGTAATCTTCAGGACACGCGTTAATCATCTGCAAGGTATCAGCAGATAATGGCAACTGTCCCAAATCATTCTGCAGAATAATGTCCTCACTAAATTCATGAAAGACAGCTGCAATATATATTGGAATAACTCCACTCCTAATACCTATATGATATTCCGGAGCTGTAAGCACATTATAAAGTTGATCAAAGGATGCTGTACCCTTCTTTTTGGCATCCATGACAAAGGAAACAATTGCGTCAAGCACGCCCTTCATCAGCTTATCCGATGGAGCCAGGTTGATTCTGGTACCCTCCTGATCATCGAGAAGAACCTCTTTTCTTACAAGTGTGCTTCTCATAATAGAAACTTCCTGTCCAGTTCCGGTAAGCCCAAGATTTGACTCCAAAACATTTCTGAGAAGGCCTGAAAGGATCTTATTTCTGCTATTATTTGCGATTGAGGTAATCTCATCCTTATTGATTGCCTCATTGTTAATAACTGGTGTCTCAAAGAAAGTACTAAAGCAAATGTCCGATGCAAGCCCTGTCAAAGCAGCCTTACGTAATATGCTCTTCTCTTCGCCGTTGTAAATATATACAGACTTGTAATCTTCAGGATGGGTGTAACCACTGATAAATTCACTGATTACATCTCTTAAATCCTCATATATTACTTCATACTCTTCAAAAAGAACTGTATCCTCTTTTGCCTTATCCCTCAATGCGCTTGCTGCTTCAAACTCCTGCAGGATTTTTCTAATAGCAGTAGATTTCTTCGGCATTATGAAAATAAATCTATCGCATCCCCGGCTAGTCTTTAAGATTTTATTCTTTATTTCCTTAATAGACTCAGGGTTCTCACAGATAATAGCATATACCACACCATCTGCATTGATATCCCCAGCCTTTTTCACCCAGTCAATATCACCTTCAAGTTCCTGCTCTTCAATGAACTCAAACTCAAAGTAGCGAATCATCTCTTTCTCATCATTATATTTTGATGGATAGAGGTAGTTATCAATATTTAAAGCATTCAATGCGCTCTTCAAGGAGAATGAAGGAGTCAAAGCTGCGATAGTATCTGATATCTTCTGTTCTACGTCCACACCAGATGTCTGCTTCAATTTCAGATAGTCATTACTTCGCTTCAAATAAATCACATACTCATCCTTGATAAGATGCTCAATTGCAGCTTCAATCTCAGCAGGCTTGTATTCCATGCTGTAGATTCCGACAATCTCCTCTTTAATAGGCTTCAGCTTATCAAACTGTCCCAACAGATATATCAAAGAAATCGTCTTTACTATCTTGCTTTCAAGAATCTGATCTTCAATCTGACCAAGAATAGTCTTTGTCAAAACATAGTTCTTATGAAGTTCTCCTGCAAAAGGTTCCTTCTGTAGAACCGGATCAAAGTAATCAAAAATAAGATCGGGTGTAATGACTCTGAAGTCCTTATCCTTTAATCCCCTCAAGAATGCTGGTAGAGTCGATGTTCCATCAGCAGACAGGAAGGTAAATAATGTACGTTCATTCTGTGCTACACGTTCAGAAAGTCTTGGGAGAATGAATGTTGAAACCGGATGTAGCGGGTAGCATTCATATATTGTTGTCTCCAATTCCTTCTGATCTGTGTCACTGAATATTGCATGCTCAGCATATCTTGACATTAACTGATCAAATCTAGCTTTATTATTATCTTGGAAATCTTCCCATTTATCTCTGTCCTTAATGATAACAGTAGATATAATCTCATATGTCTGAGCAAAGTTATTGTTCAAATGAATGTGACGGAATCTTTCAGAAACGCCACGCCAACCATCAACCTTTGCCTTTGGCAACTGATCAATATAGTTAGATATCTCTTTGTGAGAAATCAACAATAAATGCAACTCATTCTCACTACTTCGATTACATTTCTCAGCGAAATCCTGCAACATCTTTGTGTCACTAACAGAGGCTGCTGTGATGTTAGACTCTAGGAACTTGCTGAATTCATCATAGACAACATATATTCCCAGATATCCACGCTGCTTGAGGCTCTTTACAACACTCTCATACAACTCCACAACATCAAATCCCACAAACGGATTAAATATACTTCCCGATGTAAGTTTAGGATAAACCTCTTCAAACTCGCTGTAGATTGCAGCATTGTAATCGTTTAGTTCAGAAATAAAAGCATCCACTGGAAGACTTATTTCTTTCTTGAATTTATCGTAAGTCTTCGGATAATCAGCTTTCCACTTCTGTATGGCATTAATAGCAGCCCTGTAATTGGTCTCTGGCATGATATCTAGACCATTCTCATCAAGCGTTCTCTGCAATGCAAGAAGAAAAGCCTGTGGTAAGCTGCCACTTGTTCCATTAATGATAACCGGCAGAATCCTATTTTTCTTATCTGAATAGTAATTATCAACCAGCTGCTTCAGCTCTGGATCCTCATTGATTTTCGGCATCAAATGTGTAAACAAAGAGCGGTCTCTTTGCATAAGCACCGAAAGAATGGTAAGTATAATGTGAGACTTACCTTTTCCATATGCTCCTACAAGAACTCGCGCTCTTTCCGTTGCATCAAGAGCTGTACTGCTAAGTATGTCCTTTAACAACATCAATGCCGATTTTGTCGGTATGAAATTCTTTAATTTGTCATCATTATTCAGGTCGTATCCTATATTTACTGAATACTGAAAGCCTGACGCAACAGAAATCATTTTGCTCATGAATTTGTTTCCTCTATATCGGCATAATATTTTTTAACGCAGTCAATAAAGCTACGTTTATGTAATACCCGAACAACATCCAATCCTGCTGTACGGATAATCTTAATCTCTCCAAGCTTCTCCACTTTATGGAGCAAGGAAAGCATACAAATCGAATCAAGGTTAAATACCTTACCAATATTCTTCTCAGCGGATAGAAGCTCATTTAATGCAATCTCTTCTCTACCATTTGACTGTTCTGCAATAACTGCCATAATTACCCACGGATTAAAGCTTCTTGCCATTGGTATGGACTTCTTGTATGTATAATTGCCTCGCTCTTTACTCAGAATATCAATAAGGCCAAGCTCTCCGAATGGACAATTAATATTATTCTCTGGAGAAACCTTATTGGGATCAGACTTATACCTTGGCACATATGTATTAACAATGCAGGCAAAGTCATCGGTCAATGATCTGATAGCTACCGTTGTACCATCCATCTTCAATTCATTCTGTATCTGAGCAACAAAATCATCCTTGTTGAATTCTTTCATAACAAATCTATTGAAGAAGTAATACCAGGATGGAGCCATCTCTTCATCAGTTACAAGCTTATAGTGGAGAAGATAAAGTGTCCCTAATTCCTCTGTATAAGGATCATTCTCATGTACCAGCTTTCCAAAATCAGTCAGGGATTGATTCTTCTTACCAGTCTTCGGTTCTTTCGTCAGGCCCACTGCCTGAAGCCAATATCTAAGGGATTTGACCATATTGGCACCGATTCCAAGAACATCCATCGGATTATCATCTTTGTCAGTAAAAACATCTGGCTTCTGCGATACATAGCGCATGCCTTTACTAAGCCATCCCTTTCTAATAAAGAATGTTTCATGGGCTCGAAACTTCGTAGCCATCCCTCTGTTCCTCCTAATCCTTTGTCCGTAAATATTTGTCCATCATGCAGCCACCTCTGAGATATTTGGCAGTCACGCACATTTTGCAATGAACACATTTTTCCGGATCAATATAATATCCGTCTGCTGAAATCGAAATCGCCCCTGCTTTGCAAAGGGATTCACATTTCAAGCATTTTCTACATGCATTAAACTTCCTAACTTGATATCCAACCATATGCTGTAAATCGTCATGATTCTTAACATTCATGGTTCTGATTTTTACAGCAAACTCATATCCGCCCTGTTCAAAAGGCTGCACTGACAGAATAGGAACATTCGTCCTTATATCGAGTACCAGCACCTCATGCAATAGCTTCTGACCCAGCTCGGGAGCCACTCTTCCAAATGGTGTGAGCATATTTAAAAACTCATCATCCATCGGACGTACCAAGCGATAAATCTTTGCATGATCTTCAGTTGTGCAGTTCGTAAAGCGAATTTTCACATCACCCGCTGCCGCAAGACCATTACCACCTTGTCTTGCCTTCCATGCGCCAGAATCCACGTACTCTTCTGCATCAGGCTTTCCTATCTTTCTTGCAAAATCTATGAGAAAATTCCTCCATGCCTTTGCTTGCTCTGGCATATAAATTCTTGAAAGAAACTGTGCTCTCTGGTTATTGTTAGGACAACACCAACATCCAACTCTGTCATAACCCAAACGGTAAGCATCATTGAAATCAATCTTTTCAGCCAAGATATATAGCCATATATCCATATCCTTCCAGAAGAATATTGGAGACGCTACTGTCTGCTGCTGAATTTTTACTGACTCAGCATCATCCTCAACCCTGTTATACTTACTTCTACTTACAGACTCCGATTTTCTAATTCCATAGAAGGTCAGAATGCGTTGATCCCTATATAAGGAATTAATTACTCTGGTAATCGGTCCTGTCTTAAACATAGAGCAACACCATCTCATCATTCTAGCTGGTGGTCCTATATCCTCACACACATCTCTGAATACCTGCTCATGATTTTCAGCAATCTTAAAAATAGACTGCGGATTATTCTTTCTATAGCGCTTGGCATACTCAATTGTGAGTGGAAACTCAAGCGTAGTATTTCCAAAAATGTGCACCAGTGATGGATCACTCAATGCTTTTATTGCCACATCTGCAGTTACAGTGGAGTCTTTTCCACCCGAGAACGATAGGACTATATTCTCCTCCGGAAACTTAGCCGCCGTTTTCCTGACAAATGTATGCGATTCGTCAATCAGATAGTTCAACCTTGTCCTATTCGCCTCGACAAAAGCATCTATGTAGCGATCAAAAGCTTCATAGGAATTATTGTCCTTATTTCTTTCAAGCTTCTCTATATATTCGTCAGCATTTGCTTTCTGAAATAACTTGTTAGGCAAAGCAACAGACTTGCCATTTATATAGTATCTGTTGTTGGATGCCCATACAGATTCATTTATCCACTGATGAGGTTTCTTCTTCAGCAAAATCTCAATCAGTAACCTTTCTTCGGGGAATACGGGTCTAATATCTGCAGCAAGATATTTCATCGGCTTGCCACATCTTTGGCAGATTCCTTTGTCCGCTTGATTCACTTCCTGCATTACCGGGACTCTGCAATTATCGCACCAGTAAACTTCAGTAGGATAATCTTCGACTGTCTTCTCACCGCAGATTGGGCACTTTTCTTCATTTGTCTCTATATTACAGTTCTTACACCACACAAAAATGCTCCTTGCAGTTATTTTTCTTGTACGTCGTCATCATCCGGTACGTAATCAACAATATCGTGAATCTGACAATCAAGCGTCTTACAAATCTTATCAAGAACCTTTGTCGACACATCGCCACCTTTTCCCATGGTAGCTATTGCATTTGTTGACACATGCGCTTGCTCATGTAGATCTGTCCTGTTCATTTTTTTATCAATAAGCAGTTTCCATAATTTATCGTAGCTCATTGCCATAGTCGTTTTTAACCTCTCAAAACGGGCTGTTTTCTTATAACATATATATAGCCTTATTATATCACGGCGGTCTTTTTTTTCAAGATTTTCTTGGAAATTTCAAGATTTTCAAGATTTTCTATCAGAAGCCATCTCAAGCCCGACTGTCATAGGTCTGTATTCTTTTCTTTTTGTCATAGTTTGCCTCCATTCATCATAACCAATATGTCATATGGTCAATCTGAAGCTGACACAGTACCTGACATCAGATTTTCAGTTATGAGATTTTAGAAGACGCCATCTTTCATCTCTATCCGTCCATTTTATGGTTAAACAAAAAGGACTATTCCACAAAAGCCTTTATTTCCTGGTTTTCTCGAATTAGTCCTTTTATCGCATAATCATCTATGATAATAAGTTCATCGTCTGTAACAGCCAACATATTTTCTCCATCATTATATAGAATACGCTTAACCATGCTCTGACTTTAGCTACCTGTATTCTGTTCTGATTGTGTCTTCTTTGTCTTTACTTATAATAAAATTCCATTCCTCGCCAATCTGATATCTATCTGTCCTATTCTCTTCAGTCGGAATATTCTCATTCTTTTTAACGTGATTAACATTCCATTCCTCAACATCTTTCACATAATCAGCATATTCACCTTTAGCCGCATAATAAGTACTATAAAAATCCCTTACATTATCATAACCATGTCGTTGCACAATAGATGACAAATAGCGTTTCATATTATCAATCTGTTTGTTCAGTTCATATATTTGATTCTGCAACCCTCCACGCTTTCGTGCCTTAAATGCACCATTACATTCTGACAATTCTATCTCCAGCTCGCTGCGTTTATGCTCCTGCGCAAATATTGCTTCATTTTGCTTTTGTAATTCATCATAAATATTCTGAAGACTTAGGTATTTTTTTGCAAGTGGTGACATTGTTGGCATTGTTGGATAAGTCTTCTCGAACACATCGAATCAGCCCTTTAAAACGTCTTAATAAAAATCCGTTTTAAAGGTATAAAGAAAGACCACTCACTTTCAATTTTTCTTGAAAATGAACGGTCTTTCACGCTTCTGTTATTTAGTTGAATGATAAAAATATTACTTTTCCTTTGATGTGTTTCCGAAGCCGCAGTCCAATACCACAGACACATTTACTCCATCAGAAATTGCCTTTCTGTATGTTTTTCGGTCACTCTGGTCAAACCTGAAAAACCTCTCAAAGTGCCTAAAATCAAGGATTCTTACAAATCTGTCCGATGTAGTGCAACTATTGTCTCTATATGTACCGTATGGCCGAACTGATCTACCGGCTGCACCTCCACGAGGTCATATCCATGGCTGCAAAGATATTTCAAATCCCGGGCCAGGGTTGCGGAATCACAGCTTACATAGACGATACGCTGTGGTGCCATCTCACACATCATGGCAAGGAGGGATTCCTCGCAGCCTTTGCGTGGCGGATCCACTACGATAACTTCTGCACGGGCTCCTTCGCCATGGGCGGCACAGTATGCCGGATAGACTTCCTCTGCTTTTCCAACAAAAAATTCTGCATTGGAGATGTGGTTTCGAAGAGCATTCTCTTTGGCATCTGCGATTGCCTGCGGTACAATTTCCACACCGTAAACCTTCTTCGCTTTCTGTGCCAGAAATAAGGAAATGGTTCCGATACCGCAATATAAATCCCAGACCGTCTCTTCGCCGGTGAGATTGGCATATTCCAAAGCTTTGTTATAAAGCACCTCTGTCTGCGCCGGATTTACCTGATAGAAAGACTGCGGAGAAATCTGAAAAGAAATCGTTCCGATATAATCTGTAATGTAACCCTGTCCATATAGGGTATAAGTTTCTTCTCCTAAAATCACGTTGCCCCGGGATTCATTGATATTTACAGTAATACTTGTCATTCCCGGCAAATCTTTTAATACTTCAATAAAACTTTCTGCATGCGGCAGCTTCTTTCCGTTGATGACAAAGCAGACCATCCACTCTCCGGTTTTCTCGCCGTAACGGATTAAGATGTGGCGGACGCAGCCTTTTCCGGTTTTCTCATCATAGGCACTGACGCCATAGGATTTCATGGTGTCTAAAATAAGGGACAGGATTCTTCCGTTGCCTTCCTTTCCCAAAAGGCAGTCCTGCACCGGAATAATGTTGTGGGTTCTGGACGCAAAAAAGCCTGCCACCAGGTTGCCTTCTTTATCATAACCCACCGGAAACTGTGCTTTGTTCCGGTAGCGGTAAGGCTCCTGCATGCCAAGTGTTGGTAAGACCTTTGGATTTTCAAATCCGCCGATATGCTTTAAGTTGTTGCGTACTTTATTTTCCTTAAACTTAAGCTGGCTCCCATAAGAAAGTGCCTGGATCTGGCAGCCACCACACCGCTTATGCTCCGGGCATGGCGGGGTTGTCCGCATGGTGGATTCCTTAAGAATTTCCATCAGGCGGGCATAGCCATAAGTTTTTTTCATCTTCATGATTTTGGCACGAACCATGTCTCCCGGCAGAGCATCCTTGATAAAAAGTGTGATGCCTTCCGTTCTTCCGATACCTTCGCCGTTAGTTCCGATATCGTCAATGGTCAGTGTAACAATGTCATCTTTTTTCATATTTCTTATATACTCGATCTGCGGATGTTCGATTCAAACAGACGGTTGAATCCCTGCCACTGAGTATCTCCTTCCGGTACGTTTGCCAAAAGCTCACGCATGGTCTCCATCTTTGCATCAATATTATCTGCATAGCTTAATGCTACAGCTTCCGGTAATGCCGGCTTCTTCGGGGAACCATACTCTAACTCTCCATGATGTGCCAGAATACAGTGTTCCATCTCATGTGCCAGTTTCACCGGGAAACCATCGATGGTCTTAATGCGCTCTGCAATTTCCATGGCACCAATCATGATATGTCCTAAAAGCTGTCCCTCGTCGGTGTAATCATTTTCCGGGAAAGTAGAAAGCTCTTCTAACTTTCCGATATCGTGAAACATGGCGGCACAAACCAGTAAATCTTTATTGAGAATCTTATAGTTGTCAGCAAAATAAGCAGAAAGCTTCGTTACGCTTAAAGTATGCTCTAAAAGTCCGCCCACAAAACCGTGATGTACGCTTTTTGCTGCAGAATGGAATTTAAAACGTTTTGCAAAATCTGCATCCTCGATAAAAAAACTGCCTGCCAGTTTCTTAAGATATGGATTCTTCATCTGCTTAATATATCCAAGTAACTGCTCATACATTTCATCTACATTATATTCGCTGACCGGAAGATATTCCTTTGGTTCATACTCTCCCTCGGCTGCTTTCCGGACCCTCTTTACATTTAACTGTAATGCGCCCTGAAAACTTGTGATATCTCCCACTACATTGATGTAATCAAAGCGGTCAAAATCATCAATTCCCACAGAGCCCGGCTCCCAGATTTTTGCATCCAGTGTGCCTGTTTTATCCTGTAAAATCAATGCTTCATAAGGCTTACCTGCCTTCGTCAGCGCTGACTGCTTATTTTTACAAAGATAGATTTCATTTACTCTTTCGCCTTCGCGTAATGTTTCAATATAATGCATAATTTTCCTCTTTCTATTTTAGTACACCAACGGTTGCAGAACATTCGATTTCTACATAGCCTGCTGCCCCCTGGCGTTTTATGGTAATCTTTACAACATCTCCCGGAGTCTGCCCGGATAACACATTCTTATATGCCTGCGCTGTCTCTACATTTTCTCCGGCAATCTTTACGATGACGTCACCGCTTTGCAAGCCTGCCACCATCGCCGGGGAATCAATTCTCACTGATTTAATATATACGCCCTTTGGTATGTCATATTCCTTTTCAATGTCAGATGTTACAGAAGTCAGTTTCAGTCCAAGATACGGAATATCCTGTCCATTGGAAAGCTTCTCGATAATGTCTTTCAACTGGGAAACGGAAATTGCGGTCAGCGTATTCTCATCGCCGCTGCTGTAATCCTGCATAACAATTCCAACCACTTCACCAGAGAGATTGACCAGTACACCACTTCCCTGACTACTGCCCACAATATCTGTTGTCAGTACATTGTAGTTTGCATCAAAGGTGGAAATGCTGTTAGAAGTCGATGTAATATTTCCTGTCAATATGGAGAAATTCGTTCCCAGCGGACTGCCCAGTGCCAGCACAACGCTGCCCCGTGTGGTCTGAAGTGAATTTCCAAGCACTGCCACTTTAATTCTGCCCAGAGTGCTTTCTTCGATGTCGGAACGTTTTACATTTAAAATCGCAATTCCGGTATTTCCGTCATAGTTTTTAAGCTCCGCTTCTACGGTGCTGTTATCAAGGAAGGTCACATGAATGGATTTTGCTCCGCTTATGACCTTGCGCTCTGTCATAATCAGAAGCTCCTGACCGGTATCCGCAATAATGACTCCACTTGCCTGTCCCTGTCTCTCATAAGGCGTGTTAAACCAGTCCACATCACTGGTCACACCTGTCACCGTAACAATGGACTTATTTGCTTCGCTTCCAATCGCATAAAGCTTACTCTGTAATTTCTGATATTCCTCCGGTGTAAGCTCTTTTAAGCCTTCTTCTACATCCGGCTCGTCTACACCTGTCTCCGTGGAATTTGTCTCTTCTTCCGTATCCGGCTGTACCTCTTCATCTTTCGGGATGCTCACCTTGATATCCTCCGGCTTATTCAGCCACTCTTCCATCACCGGGCGCATCCATGTAAATACAAAACAGGATACAAGTCCAAAGACAACCGCAAGCACAACCGTAAATGCCATTTTTAAAATAATACGTCTCTTATTTAACGGCTTGTTCTTGATTTTCTCTTTGATAAATGCAAATTCCTCTTTTTCATTTTCTGACATAGGGAATCCTCTTTTCTACTGTAAATACAACCATTTTTAATTATACTTTCTATCTGCCTATGTTGCAACATTTTTTAAAAAAGATGCCGGAATGTAAAAAACGTGCCAATTTCGTCATTTATCCGGAAACTTATTTTCAACCGCCCTTTTCACCACAATCGGTTTGGGGTATAATAGAAGCAGTGATTTTTAGTACATTTTATGGAGAATATTTATGAATCAAAAGGTTTTAAGAACATTAGAATATAATAAAATTGTAGAGCGGCTCGCGGAGTATGCTTTCGGTGCGGATACCAAGGAACGCTGTCTTTCCCTGCTTCCTTCCACCAGCCTCTCAGAGATTACCAATGCACAGCAGCAGACTAAGGATGCCATGAACCGCAGCCTGAAAAAGGGACGGCTTGACTGCTCCGGTATCAAACCGCTTTCTTCCGCCATCCGGCGTGTGGAAATCGGCGGAACCATGAATATCGAAGAGCTTCTCGGCCTCTGTAAATTATTAGAGACTGCCCGCCGGGTCAAAGCCTATGGCAGAAAGGAACGGGAAGATATTCCATCTGATTCCCTGAGCGAACTTTTTGATGGTTTAGAACCTCTTAGTCCTCTTTGTGATGAGATCCGCCGCTGCATCATTTCTGTGGATGAAATCAGTGATGATGCCAGCAGTAATTTAAAATCCATCCGCCGTTCTATCCGCTCAACCGGCGACCGTATCCATGCGCAGTTAAACCAGATGTTAAATAACCAGAATGTCAGAAACTGCCTGCAGGATTTTGTCATTACCATGCGTAACGGCCGCTACTGTCTTCCAGTAAAAGCCGAAGCCAAATCCCAGATTACCGGTATGGTGCATGACCAGTCCTCCAGCGGTTCTACTCTTTTCATTGAGCCAATGGCTGTGGTAAATCTGAACAACGAATTAAAAGAATTATCCATCAAAGAGCAGGACGAAATTGCCGTTATTCTTGCCACTTTATCGGCAAAAGCAGGGGAATATATTCCTGCCATTGAAACCGATTATCAGATTTTAACAGAGCTTGATTTTATATTTGCAAAAGCAGCTTATGCCTTGGAATACAATGGAATTACACCGCATTTTAATACAGAACGGAAAATTCGTATTTTAAAGGGCAGACACCCTCTGCTGGATGCAAAAAAAGTAGTTCCTATCGACATTTCCTTAGGCAGCGATTTTGACCAGCTTGTCATTACCGGACCGAATACCGGTGGTAAAACCGTTTCCTTAAAAACTGTGGGACTTCTCTCTCTGATGGGACAGGCGGGACTTCCGATTCCTTCCGGAGACCGCAGTGAGCTTGCTGTTTTTGACGATATTTTTGCAGATATTGGAGATGAACAAAGCATTGAGCAGAACTTAAGCACATTTTCTTCCCATATGACCAACATTATCCACATTTTAAAAGAAGCCAATGAACATTCCCTGGTTCTCTTTGATGAGTTATGTGCCGGAACCGACCCTACGGAGGGCGCTGCCCTGGCAGTTTCTATCTTATCTTATTTTCACAGTCGAGGCATCCGTACCATGGCGACCACCCACTACAGTGAGATTAAGATTTATGCCTTAACTACCAGTGGAATTGAAAATGCCTGCTGCGAATTTGATGTAGAGACCTTAAGTCCGACTTATCGTCTTCTCATCGGTATTCCGGGAAAAAGTAATGCCTTTGCAATTTCCAAAAAACTCGGTCTTTCCGATACTTTAATTGAGGATGCCAGAACCCGTATCAGCAGTAATGAACAGAATTTTGAAGATTTACTTTCCGACCTGGAAGCAAGCCGCATCACCATAGAGAAAGAACAGGCCGAAATCAACCGTTACAAATCAGAAATTGCTGCATTAAAACAGCAGTTAAAGAACAAGCAGGAAAAATTAGATGAAAGCCGGGATGCCATTCTTCGTAAAGCAAAAGAAGAAGCAAACCAGATTCTGCAGGAAGCCAAAGATACTGCAGATGAGGCAATCCGTAATTTCAATAAATATGGCACTACCAGACCTTCCATTCAGGAAATGGAAAAACAGCGTACCAATATCCGGGAGAAAATGGCTGCCAATGAGAAAAAGAGCTCAAAGGAAAAAGATACTGCCATCTACAATCCAAAGGTTCCAAAGAAGCTTCGTATCGGTGACAGCGTAAAAGTATTAAGTATGAATTTAACCGGAACGGTACACTCCCTGCCGAATGCAAAGGGTGACCTCTTTGTGCAGATGGGAATTCTCCGCTCCCAGGTAAACATCAAGGATTTAGTACTAATTGAAGATGCTGCTCCGGGCAGCAAGAAATATGCCAAGACCGGTGCCGGAAAGCTTAAGATGAGTAAATCCGCTTCTGTTTCCACAGAAATCAATCTGATTGGAAAAACAGTGGATGAAGCTATTGCTCTTTTGGATAAATACTTGGATGATGCTTATCTTGCACATCTTCCTTCCGTGCGCATCGTACACGGAAAAGGAACCGGTGCCCTGCGCAGTGCCGTACAGAGTCATTTGAAACGACAGTCTTATATCAAGTCCTTCCACTTAGGAGAATTTGGTGAAGGAGATGCCGGTGTTACCATTGCAGAATTTAAATAAATCAAGTATATGAACTACGTAAAACAGAAAGGAAGTTTCCTATGGCTGCAAAACAGAAAATTTTAATTGTAGATGATGATGTTAATATCGCAGAACTGATTTCCCTGTATCTCACGAAGGAATGCTTTGATACAAAGATGGTTCATGATGGGGAATCTGCTTTGAAAGAATTTGAAACCTATGCACCAAATCTGATTCTTCTTGATTTGATGCTTCCGGGCATTGATGGTTATCAGGTATGCCGTGAAATCCGGGCAAAAGCAAATGTTCCGATTATCATGTTATCTGCCAAAGGTGAAATCTTTGACAAGGTTCTCGGACTGGAGCTGGGGGCAGATGACTATATCATGAAGCCTTTTGATTCCAAAGAACTGGTTGCCAGAGTCAAGGCGGTGCTCCGCCGCTACCAGCCGGTGAAGCAGGAGCCTGTACAGCCGGATTTAAAATGTGTTACTTATCCGGATCTGGTGGTCAATCTTTCCAACTATTCCGTAGAATATTACGGCAAAACAATTGATATGCCGCCAAAGGAGTTAGAGCTTCTTTATTTTCTTGCATCCTCACCGAATCAGGTATTTACCAGAGAACAGCTTTTAGACCATATCTGGGGCTATGAATACGCAGGCGATACCAGAACCGTTGACGTTCATGTAAAAAGACTTCGTGAGAAAATTAACGATCATACCGCCTGGAGCATTTCTACGGTCTGGGGCATCGGATACAAATTCGAGGTTAAAGAATGAAGAAACGACTTTATCTGAAGCTGCTGATTGGATATGTGATTTTTGGCATTCTCGGCTTTATTCTCGTATCCACCTTCAGCTCCCACTATACTTATGAATATATTGAAGATACCGAAGTTGACCGGCTTTACAAGGAAGCCAATATGATTGCATCTACCTATGCTTCAAACTATTTCAATGAAGATATTACGGTAGATGACTTGCATGACAGTCTTACCACCCTTAGCACTTATCTTTCTTCAGAAATATGGGTCATGAATACAGATGGTGATATTCTGATTAACTCCAATGCATCTGTGGACATGGACCACCTGACACACATTGACGGATTTAATGTGGCAGATTTTGGCAGCAAATATTACACCACCGGTTCTTTTTATAATTATTATGACGATACGCATCTTACGGTATTTTCGCCGATTACGATTAATTACAAGGTGCGTGGATATGTGCTGATTCACCAGCCACTTTCCGTAATCACGCACCATCATGCACATTTACTGAATATTATGTACCTGACTCTGCTTCTGATTTTTATCTGTGCAACCCTGTTACTGATTATCATTGGCTTCGAGGTCTACATCCCAATCCGCAAAATGATTAAGGGTGCTGATGCTTTTGCCGAGGGCAATTTCAGTTATAAAATTCCGGTACATAAAAATGATGAAATCGGCTATCTTGCCGCTTCTCTAAATTATATGGCAAATGAGCTGAATACCCTGGAGGATGACCAGCGTAAATTTATTTCCAATGTCTCCCATGATTTTCGTTCTCCGCTTACTTCCATCAAAGGTTATGTGGAAGCCATGTTAGACGGAACGATTCCACCGGAGATGCAGGAAAAATATTTAAATATCATTGTTTTCGAGACAGACCGTTTGTCCAAGCTCACCCAGAGCCTCTTAGAGTTAAATAAATACGGCAGCCACGGCACAATGTTAGACGTCAGCGAATTTGACATTAACCAGTTAATTAAAATGACCTGTCTTACCTTTGAGGGAACCTGCAAAGCCAAACGGATTTCCTTCCACCTGATTCTTGCCGGTAAAACACTTTATGTAAAAGCGGATATGAGCAAGATTCAGCAGGTGGTTTATAATCTGATTGACAATGCCATCAAGTTCAGCCACCATGATTCTGAAATCACCATTGAGACCACCAAGAAAAGCGAAAAAGTATTTGTTTCTGTCAAGGATACCGGCATCGGAATTCCAAAAGACAGCCAGAACAAAATTTTTGAGCGTTTCTACAAAACCGACCTGTCCCGTGGAAAGGACAAGAAGGGTTCCGGTCTTGGACTCTCTATCGTAAAAGAAATTATTCAGGCACATGATGAAAATATCAACGTCATCAGTACCGAAGGAGTCGGCACAGAATTTATCTTCACCCTGCCGGCAGCCCAGCGTGAAGAGTTATAAGGCAGTTTTATAAACCATCTATATAGGCTTTCCTGCTGCTTATTTGAATTATTTTACAAAGCTTTTAATCTTTGCATAAATGTTATCTGCATCCAGCCCATATTTTTTAAGCAGTTCCACTGCCGGTCCGGACTCGCCGAACGTATCGTTGATTCCGATTTTTAAAACCTGAGTCGGAGCCTTCACCGCAAGTGCATCACATACCGCGCTTCCAAGTCCGCCAATCACGGAATGCTCCTCTACCGTGACAATTTTGCCGGTCTCTTTTGCTGCTTTAACAATCAGGCCCTCATCGAGTGGCTTGATTGTATGAATGTTAATCACCTTTGCCTCGATACCGTCTTCTTTCAGTTTTTTGGCAGCCTCAAGGCTATTGCTCACCATTGCACCGGTTGCAACAATTGTCAGATCCTTTCCCTCGCGAAGAATTTCGCCTTTTCCAATCTCAAATGTATAATCTGACTCATTGTGGATGACTGGAAGTGCCAGTCTGCCAAATCGTAAGTAGACCGGTCCTTCATACTTATAGGCCGCCTTCACGGCTACACGTGCTTCCACATCGTCCGCCGGGCTAATCACAACCATACCTGGAATCGTCCGCATCAAAGCAATATCCTCGTTGCACTGATGTGTTGCTCCGTCCTCGCCGACGGTAATTCCTGCATGCGTCGCACCAATCTTCACATTCAGATGCGGATATCCGATAGAATTGCGTATCTGCTCAAATGCTCTTCCTGCTACAAACATCGCAAAAGAACTGATAAATGGAACCTTTCCACATGTAGAAAGTCCTGCTGCAACACCAGTCATATTTGCTTCTGCGATCCCACAGTCAATAAAACGTTCCGGATATGCTTTCTTAAATACAACAGTCTTGGTGGCAGCTGCCAGGTCTGCATCTAAAACAACAAGATTTTCATGCTCCCTACCCAATTCGACCAATGCATTGCCGTAACTGTCACGTGTCGCAATCTTCTTTACTTCTGACATAATGCTTCACCTGCTTTCTCTAATTCTTCCATTGCTGTCTCATATTCCTCTTTGTTCGGTGCCTTGCCATGCCAGCCTACCTGGTTCTCCATGAAGGAAACACCTTTTCCTTTGATCGTCCTGGCAATAATCGCAGTAGGCTGTCCCTTGTGCTCACGGGCTTTCTTGAAAGCTGCTGCAATCTCGTCAAAGTCGTTTCCGTTGATGCTGATCACATGGAATTTGAATGCTTTAAATTTCTCGTCGATTGGATATGGGGAATTGACCTCTTCTACCGTTCCGTCAATCTGTAAGTTATTGTTGTCCACAATTACAACCAGATTGTCAAGCTTGTGGTTGGCAGCCAGCATGGAAGCCTCCCAAGCCTGACCTTCCTGAATCTCTCCGTCACCGAGCAATGTGTACACACGGTAATCCGCATGATCCATCTTACCCGCCAGAGCCATACCTACGGCTGCGGAAATGCCCTGTCCAAGTGAACCGGATGACATATCCACGCCCGGTATATGCTTCATATCCGGATGTCCCTGCAGGAAACAGCCTACATGACGAAGGCCTTTTAATTCTTCTTTATCAATATAGCCACGCTCCGCAAGGGCAGAATATAATCCCGGCGCTGCGTGTCCCTTGGATAATACAAAACGATCTCGATCCGCTTTCCCAGGATCCTTCGGTTCAACATTCATCTCCTCAAAATAGAGATAAGTCAATATATCCGCTGCGGATAATGATCCACCTGGATGACCGGAATGTGCATGATACACAGCGGTCACAATATTTTTACGCACCTCATTTGCTGTCTTTTTTAATTCGAGTTCTGTCATGCTGACTCCTTTCTACCTTCTACTTTTCACCCGTTGCCAGACAATCTGCAATCAGTCCGGCAAAACGCTTTGCATCCCATGCAACCCTTCCTACATATAAGCCATCAATATCCGGCTGTACAAAAAGCCTAGTAGCATTCTCAAGATTCACACTTCCGCCATACAGTGCCGGAACAACATCTGCGGCTTCGCCGTACAGTTCTCTTAATGTCTCTCGGATCACATGATGCTTTTCCTGTGCATACTCCACTGGTGCTGGTATACCATTGACACCAATCGCCCATACCGGCTCATATGCAATCCATACTTTATCCAGATCCTCTGCCGCAATTCCATGCAGACCAACCTTGATCTGTGTACGCAGTACCTCATCTGCGATACCGTACCCTTTCTCTTCTTTCGTCTCGCCGATGCATAGAAGACCGGTAAAGCCGTGCTTCATCGCGGCGAGCATCTTCTTGTTTTCCTCAATGTTGCTCTCTCCAAAGACATGTCGGCGCTCGGAATGACCTACCATTACAAGGTGAAGGTCAAGTTCCTCTAACATAACCGGAGAAATCTCACCGGTAAACTGACCTTCATCCTCCCAGCACATATTCTGTGCACCAAGATGGATTTCGGACTGATCCGTACTTTTTGACGCTGTTTCCAAAGACGTGTAAGACGGCAGAATGAACAATTCCATATCCGGATTCTGCATGCAAAGCTCTCTCGTTCTGTCTGCCAGCTCCTTCAGATAGCTTTCCGTCTGTGCGACATTCTTATACATTTTTAAATTACTGCCAAAATATTTCTTTCGTTTCATATGCTTTACCTGC
Source organism: Roseburia amylophila (assembly GCF_025567465.1). Taxonomy (NCBI): domain Bacteria; kingdom Bacillati; phylum Bacillota; class Clostridia; order Lachnospirales; family Lachnospiraceae; genus Roseburia; species Roseburia amylophila. The sequence goes on along the minus strand of NZ_JAOQKI010000001.1, from coordinate 36,297 downwards.
TTATCTATTCTGATCGTACTCCACAAACGCATCAACTTTCGGCTGTGAAGCACATCCCTTTACAAATTCGTTCTCGAAAAACGCCTCAACTAACAGTTCTCTTACTTTGCTTCCAGTTGTAAAAGCTCCCATGCAGATGATGTTTGCATCATTACTCAAACGCGCTCTTTGTGCGGAATAAACATCCGAAACCAGTGCCGCGTATGCACCTTTTACTTTATTTGCGGATATGGACATTCCGATTCCGGTTCCGCAGATTAAAATTCCTCTGTCGTACCCACCGGAAGCGACTGCTTCGCTGACCTTAATGGCCACGTTTGCATAGATTGAATCTTCACTTCCGAAATCCTCTACAGTTCCGTATCCCTTCTTCTCAATAAATGCTATAACCTCTTCTTTTTCCTTCTGTGCGTTTGGGTCGCATCCGATTGCTATCTTCATATTACTTATTCTCCTTTCACAAATTCTCTCATGCTCTGGAAGATCAACCATGTTGAGGTTGCACCTGCATCCTGGAATCCCAATGCTCTCTCGCCGAGTGATTTTGCTCTGCCAAATCTGGCGATACAATCCTTCGTATTTTCCACTCCGCGCAATGCGCCTGCCTCTGCCTCTTCGAGCATTTTCTCCAAACCTTCGGTGTAATGCTGCTGCATTGCTTCTACCGCTGGTGCCAGCGCATCAACCATTGTTTTGTCTCCGACGCTTGCCTTGCCACGCTCCTGGATGGCTTTCAGACTCTTCTCTTCCATTGCCTTTAAGTCCTCAGCAGTAAGGTAGTCTTTGCTCTCCGTACCAAGAGCACCTTCCAGATAAAGGCTTCCGAAGATAACACCGGAAGCACCGCCCATGCTAAGAAGCATTGCTTTACCGGCTTCCTCAAAGATACTGTATACATTTTTCTCGCCTTCCATATCAAGAAGCACTTCCTTCACATTTTTCATGCCAGTCGCCATACCGATTCCATGATCGCCATCTCCAATTGCACTGTCCACCTCGGTCAGATACGGCTCATTCGCCAGAATCTTATCCGCGATATACAAAAGCATCTGTCTGCAGTCCTCTGCATTTAACTTCTCGTAATGCTTTCCTCTCACATAAGTGCTTGCTATCCGCTGCTTCTTTTCTTTCTTCTCTTTCTTTGGTGCTGTATCTTCAATCTCATCCGCCACTTCTCCAACAGGCTCAACCGCTCCCTTTGCGTAGAATGGACAATAGCATGGCATATCGTAATATTTCCTGAGTTCATCGTCCAGTTTCATCAATGTGATAGAAAATCCACCCATTTCCTGACTGGTACAGTAGTTATTTAAATCCGTGTCATAAATCCCGATTCCATCTTCTTTTAACAGTTCGTTTAACTTACGGAACACGATTGATAGTTCTAAAATTGTTGTGGAACCTAAGCCGTTGACCAAAACACATACTTTGTCACCACGTTTCAAGTCTGAATCTTCCATAATCTGACGGTACATTTTCTCTACCAGAACATCTGCCGGTTCCCATTTGGTTCTCTCTACACCTTTTTCACCGTGAAGTCCCATTCCGTATTCAATCTCGTCCTCACCTAATTCAAAGATGGGCTTGTCCGCTCCCGGAAGCTGAGCCGGTGCTGTGGCTACTCCGATTGTACGGGTATTGTCTCTTGCCTTCTCCGTAATTCTTGTTACTTCTTCAAGTTCTAATCCTGCATCACATGCGGCTCCGGCAATCTTAATCACAAAGACATCACCTGCGATGCCTCTTCGGTCTCCCCTTCGCTCCTTTGGTGCACTCGCCACATCGTCCTGTACACGCACATGTGCGGTCTTGATTCCTTTAGCATTCAGGAACTCTTCACCCATATCAAAATTCAGATTATCGCCTGCATAACAGCCATATACAAACAAAATTCCTTTGCCTTCATCAATGCTTTTTCCAGTTTCGTAAATATTCTTCGGATCCGGTGAAGCAAAAATGTTTCCACAGCATGCAGCATCGGCAAGTCCTGCTCCTACAAAACCGGAAAACATCGGTTCATGTCCACTTCCACCGCCGATAATCAACGACACTTTGTTTTTTCTTCTGCATCGGCTGATCACACTGTTTACTTCAGGATGTTTGTAATACATATGATGATACGCCGCAATAAAGCCTTCCATCATCTCCTCTACAATGTTATCAGGATCGTTTATAATCTTTCTCATTTCTACCTCCATACCAGATTTTAATAGCTGGGGGAGTATCCCGGATACTCCCCCAGTTTTTTAGAACCACCAGTTTGTACAGTGCAATGTCATTGTGTTTGCGCAACCAATCACTGTAAACAGGATTGTATTCATGAGTGCTCCAATATAAACCTTTCCAGTCTTCTTATAGAATCTTCTGGAAATGATGGTGCACACAGTCAGGTTAATGAATAATGGCCATGTAAGCATTACGCGTGCACTATCGAGTCTTACAACTCCTTTTGAGATCAGTCCTGAGTACTGGTAGACCCAGATGCATACAAGACCAATAATGTTTGCAAGGCACATCAGTAATGTATTTAACCACTCTTTTCTTCCTGCCACCATATTGCAAAGGTTCTGACACAGTGCATTTGCAAAGTAGAATACTGCAACTAATGGGATAAATCTTAATGCAATCAGGAGCGATCCACTTGAAGGCCACTTGATCACATAGCTGATAAAACGGAAATCTACTCCGAAGAAGTACTTCGCAAAGCCTGCAACACCATATCCAAATCCAATTGATGCAAGTACGATTAAAATAGTCTTACCTACATTGGACCTGCTCATCTTTAAGTTCCAGTCAGCAGGTTTTACACCATTCTTCTTACTAACCAGGAAATAACCGATTGCGAAGAATGCTAATCCAAGGAGTCCTGCCGCACCTGTCCACATACCCTGTTCTAATGTTAATCCCTGTGGCCAGATCTTCGTTCCGAAGAGTGATCGTGTCGCGAAATCTGCTCCCTTGTGGGCACCAATCCACTGCTCTAATGGAATCATGAATGTTGCCGGAAGTAATCCGCCTAATGCTAAGAATACCCAGTAAATTACATTTCCTTTGACACCCTTTGGTGCTGTCGGAACGTAGATGTCGCTTTCCTTCTTGGCAAGTAATGTACCAAAGAAACCGGTTGTTAATAAAATACTTGCAAATGCATATACCGAGAGGAAGAATCCGATTACACCAATGGTATTAAAGAACCACTTGTACTGGATTGTAAGGCTTCCTGCATCAATGTAATTCGGTGCTTCAAAAGCATTCTGGAAGAAGTCAACCAGATTTGATGTTGTTGCCAATGAGTAATGGTTTAAAATATGTGTCTCATAAGGCTGATATAAAGCACGGATATATTTCTCCTCAGAACCCTGTACAGTTCCTTCGTAGATCTTACCAACTTCAACATCATCGCCTTCCTGCAAATCATAATTATCAAGCTCGTTAATGAGAACTCTTGCATTGGCTGACTTATAGAAGTTTTGCGGTCCACCGGCTTCTGTCTGATAGTTGTTCTCATCTAACTGTCCGGCATCAATACCATAATCGACATCGTAGTATAACGGAATCTCGTCGCCGCTGTCCGGTGTGTCATCCGGATCATAATTTAAATGATCCTGCCATACACCATCAATGTTTAGCTGCTGATTTCCCATAAGGAATACTGCTGCTACCTGATTTACACCACCGTTTGCTTCCTGAATCTTGTTGTAAGCAAGGCAGGCATTCGCCATCTTACCGCCAAGAGAATGTCCTGTGATACCGATCTGATCCTTATCTACAAATGAAAGGCTGTTGTAAGCGTAATTTACAACATCACACATTCCTGATCCAGGAGATGTAGAAATATCCTCAAATGCAGAACCCGGGTTCGCGGTTACTGTAAAGAAAGCATCCATTGGGTTGTCTTTGTAGTTATCGGAATCTCCATGTCCGTCACAGTCCATGGACAATACAACAAATCCTCTCTTTGCAAGTTCCAGACAGGTGTAATCCTGTGTCTCTTTTGCATCGAAACTACCATGTAATGTTACAACACACGGTGCAGGCGTCTCAGCCGTTGCATTTTCCGGTTTGTACATTACGAGTGCTATCTTGTGTCCGTTTGCATCCTCAATACTAAAGTTCTGTACTTTGATGTGTCCAAAGTTCGTATTGACGAGACTTGCGCCGATCATACTGATCAAACAGATGATAAGTGCTACGACAAGCAGTCTCACATACTTTTTTCTGCTTAAATTTACCATATCGTTCTCCTTTACTTTTGTATATTGTAGTGCACTTCATACGTTGTAATTATTTTTTACCACGAATTTTTATGTACATCAAATCCAAATTTGTTAGTTTTTGAACAATTTCTAACATTTTTATATTTTTTGTTACTTCGCACATTTTCTCAATATTTCTTTATTTTCCAATATTTTCTTAATATTTTCATTTTATCAGTATAACTATTTTCCACAATCCAAATATTGTTTTTTTGTATATTTTTCATGAATCAAACATTTTTGAACATTTTCTAACATTTTCAAGTTGTATTATGTTATACTTTATACAAATAACTTGTGATTTTTTTAATGAGAGGTGAACATATTGAAGAAAAAGGAGCAACGAATCAATGAAATCTATTCCTTTTTGCAGGAATCACCTTCCCTATCGGTCAAAGATCTCTCGGAAATGTTAAATGTATCCGAGATGACGATACGGCGGGATCTGAAATATTTAAAAGAGAATAACCTGCTTGTGCGCAGTCACGGAATCCAGTTGCCGGTCAACGACAAGTCTATGATTACAAATATTGAAAGCGAATACACGCTTCACTCGGAACAGACGAAGTTTGCGAAGGAAAAGCAGATGATAGGACAGTTTGCCGCGTCACTAATTCAACCGAACGACACCATCATCCTCGATTCCGGTACAACGATTGCAGCTATGGCATATTTTATTCCGGAACATATTAATCTGAATATTACATGTTATAACTACTATACATTAACGCAGCTTTTCCCAAAGGAAGGCATCCAGCTCACGTTAGCAGGCGGTCTGCTGCACAAGGCAGATCAGATGTTTGAATCTTCCTATGCCAATGAACTGATCAGAAGCCGCCGCGCCAGCAAGTTCTTCCTTGCTGCATCCGGTATTCACGAAGCACTCGGCATCACCTGTGCGCACAACTATGAAGTTCTGACGAAAAAGGCGGCAATGAGCTCTTCTCTTTCCACAATTCTCGTAGCAGACTCCAGCAAGTTTGGACTGGTACGTTCTGCTTTTGTTGCACCGCTCAATTCCGTCGATGCAATTGTCACAGACAGCGGCATTACGGATGAATGGAAAAACATTATTCAGGATATGGGTATCAAACTTTATATCGTATAGGAGGAGGATTTTTACCATGACACAGCATATAAATTTACCTAATTGCATCGTTGCGCAATCCGGCGGTCCGACCGTTGCAATCAATGCCAGTCTTGTGGGCGTCATCTGCGCATCTATTGGACATTATGGAACAGTCTACGGTTCGATCAATGGTATTCTCGGTATTCTGAACCAGCATTACTTAAATCTTACGGAGCTGGCGGCTTCCGGCAAAGATACATTACAGCGGCTTGCAACTACACCGGCCATGTATCTGGGCTCGTGCCGCTACAAATTAAAGGATTACCATGAAGATGCATCTGATTATGAGAAGATTTTTGCACAATTTAAGGCTTTAAACATTAAGGCATTTTTCTATATCGGTGGAAATGATTCAATGGATACCGTGTTAAAACTTTCCTCTTATGCTGACTCAATCGGCAGCAATATTCAGATTATAGGCATCCCAAAGACCATCGACAACGATCTTATGATTACCGATCACACTCCGGGCTTTGGCTCTGCTGCAAAATACATCGCATCTACACTCCTTGAGATTGCGCATGACACGATTATTTATCCAGTTAAAAGCGTTACGATTATCGAGATTATGGGACGCGACGCCGGCTGGCTGACGGCTGCATCCGCACTCGCTCGCAATTCATATTGCAGCGCGCCGCACCTGATCTATCTTCCGGAGAGTGATTTTAACACCGAAAGTTTTGTTGAAGATGTGCGTGATCTTCTCACCGTGCAAAACAATGTGATTGTCGCCGTCTCAGAGGGAATTCATGACAGTAACGGCAACTACATCAGCGCTGGAGAAAACTCTTCCGACACATTCGGTCACAGCCAGTTGAGTGGCGCCGGAAAAGCTTTGGAACTTCTGATCAGGGCAAGCCTTCCTGTCAAGGTCCGCTCCGTTGAAATTAACATCCTGCAGCGCTGCGCAGTGCATCTCTCCTCTGCCACCGATTTAAAGGAAGCATTCTTATCCGGAGAGAAAGCCGTATCGTTGGCTCTGCAGGGTGTCACCGCTTCGATGGTCATTATGAAACGAACCTCTGATGCACCCTATACCATTACATACGACTACGCAGAGATCAAAAATATAGCAAACGAAGCGAAATCCGTTCCGCGCGAATGGATTAATGCCAGAGGCAACAATGTCACGTATGAGATGCTTACTTATCTCACCCCGCTGATACAGGGCGAAGTTCCGATTGCATATCACAACGGACTTCCAAACTATATGGATGTATCACATCTTTCGTCTCAAGCATAAATTTCCCAGTAAACGATTGGATGCGCTCACCCTTATTTTTGATTTAGATATAGAAAATGCTCCCTCCTAAGTAGTAAGTGATTTTATTATTTCACTTATCTACCCAGAAGGGAGCATATCTATCTACTGTTAATTTAAATTCATCTCTTATTTTCCGCTCGGAAGATATGGGCGCAGACATCCTGCCATCTGTGAGATTGGCATGGACTGTAAGAATACACGACCCGGTCCGGTTACTACGGTATTGAATACTCCCTCTCCACCAAACATGATATTCTTAAGGCCAGGTACGGTCTGTATGTCGATAGAACAGGAAGAATCCATTGCTGCAAGATATCCTGTGTCTACGATAATTGACTGGCCAGGCTGAAGCATATACTCTTTGATATAGCCGTCAAATTCAACAAATGCCATTCCCTGTCCAGAAAGTCTCTGCATAATAAATCCTTCTCCGCCAAAGAAACCAGCTCCTACTCTCTTCTGGAAAAATACGGACAATTCAACTCCTGAAGTAGATGCTAAAAATGCTGACTTCTGACATACAATATCTGAACCTGGCTGAATCTCAAATGCCCGGATACATCCCGGAAAACTGGATGCAAATGCAATGGTTCCCTGACCATTCATTGCAGTGTATGTATTTACAAACATGCTCTCTCCACTAACCATTCTTCCAAATATTTTTCCAATTCCGCCGCCCACCGTATTCATCTGCATATTCGGAGACATCCAGGACATTGCTCCCTTTTCGGTAATCATCATTTCGCCTGACTCTAATTCACAGACTACAACCGGCATTGGTTCGCCTTCAATATTAAATCTCATTTCTAAACCCTCCTGCTGATTTGCATAACATTTTCATGAACCTTTTTCATTATAACAATATAGGAGTGGTCTGCCAATATATTCTATTAATTTTTTATCCGTTTTCTGCATCCAAAATAAATAGCTCCTATGCCACTGCACAGTGCCAGTAAAAACCAGATGCCAACCGGAGTCATGTCTCCTGTTTTCACGGTTGCGGTCTGTGATGTGTTTCCTGCGGTGGTATTTCCTGTTGTACTACTTCCTGCAGTACCGCTTCCTGCTGTGCCGTTGCCATTTCCTGTTGTTCCGCTTCCCGGCGTTGTTGTACCTGATGAAGTTCCGGCTTCAAATACCAGTGCATATGCCGAAAATTTATCAGTTGCAAAGGTTATGGTTCCACTTGCTGCATCATACGTTGCAGGAAGTTTTTCATAGGCACCATCATGCTCTCGAATCACATAATAAGTTCCCTGCTGGTTCTTCATCTCATCTTTTACCTGAAGGGTTACATTTAATTTTGCATTTAAATCGGTCAACTGCGTTTCCCATGCATCGTTGGAATTTCCTTTGTTTACGACCTGGAATAAATCCATGGAAAGATAGCTTTGAATCTCTCCATTTCCTGCCTGTTCCTGCATGCCACCCTGTATCTGATTCAGTTCTGTTCCACTGATATCTGCAATATTTAACTGAAGATTTCCGGAACCAATAATGTTTTCTGCATTTCCAAGGGTTGCACCGTCTACTTTTGTACTTGCCGTATTTACTTTATCCTCTGACTTTGTAAATAATGCACTCAGATGTAAATCTGTTGCAGGCATATCCAATACAAAGGTACCTACCTGTGAATCTACTGCTGTCAGCTTTCCACCATTTAAAGATGCGCTTAATAACTGATAACCATAATCCGATGTAAACTTAATGGTTACTTTGGTGCCTGCTTTAAATTCTGCATAGCCAAAGTCTCCATCCAGTCTTGTGGATGCATCTGCTATATTTCCACCTGCCAGTTCTGCTGCATTTACCACAGTTCCATCCTCTAACTGTGCACTGATTATTTCCACGCTTCCATGTTCAATAACGCAGTCATTTCCAAATCCATGCTGTTCTGCTACTGTAAGGGATGGTGTCCATACGATATTATAATTACGGCTGCTGTTCGTAGTCAGTGCCACTTCAATCTGATAAGAATCTGCCGGAGCCACTTCAAATTCCAGATTGTCTGTCGTTCCACCTAATGGAATTGCTGTTCCATTTACCATAATGGATGCAAATGCATAACCAAAATCTGCTGCAATTGCCACTCTGTGTTGCTGCGTCTTATCTCCGGCAAAGCTGCCTGATATATTCGTTCCCATTCCGGAACCAATCCTCATGCCATCTATCTGTAAGTCTCCAATTGCTCCTCCCACTGCAGTTGCTGTAACTGCAATTGTTTCTCCAGATGCCGGACCCATTGTGGAACCACTGCCTCCGGATGCTGCAGTACGAAATTCCAGAATCAGTTCCACCTGCTCTGAGGTGCTTACAGAAAATGCCTGTCCGCTCTCTGATGTAAGTATATTCTTGTCAAGGCTTGCATCCTGTGCACCATTTTTATTCACCTGACAGTGATTGATTATTGTATCCGTTCCACATACTACTTTAAAATGTACCGTATGGTCAAGACTGTCATCCGGTCTGTTTATTTCTATTGGTGTATCATTATATACAGTCTGGTTTACTTCTGTCCATTCAGCCGCCGTATCCCATTTATAATACACGGTTCCGGTTGCTGTGCTGTCCTGTCTTGCAATTCTGACCACTGCTTTCTGTCCATCAGCTTTTACAATCATGCCGGCACTTCCCATAAATAATGAAAATATCATAAAAAAGCTTAACAACCAGGAAATTTTCTTTCGCATCTTCATATTTTTTCTCCTTTACTTTCTTCTATAAACTGCCACTTCCACCGCACACGTTGCAGGCTCCGTAGCCTCCCAGTACCACCAGCATAAGCAGACAAAGCAATCCTCTAATGGATTTTTTTCTCACGTTTTTCCTCCTTCCTTTTCTGTCCTTTTACTATATGAATATACGCTTTTCCCACCTGTTTTGATAAGTTTACATTTGTCTCATTTTAGGGATTTTCCACGATTTATGGCTGTTTCCAGCTATAATAGAACTGAAGAAGCCCAATTCTCGACTTCGTCTCTGTCTTTTCATTTAAAGATGCCATATAACGGTACAATGCTGCTCTTGAAATATATAGCTGCTCTGCTATTACCTGTACACTTTCATCAGAAGAAAGCAATAACCTTAACACATCCTGCTCCCTGTTTGTAAGTACATAATTCTTTACAAACGCCTGAAATTTATCCTCCCCAAATTTTTCACGTTCTTTTTCCAACATTTTCGCCATATTTTCTTCCTGTATATCCATACGAAACTGTACCATATACAAATATACCAGCATACTGATAACTGCAAATAAAATCAATGCTATGATGCTGATGCGCATACCATCCCCGGTCTCTATCAGCATCAGGGAAATAGTTCCTGTAATCCCGGCACAGATATTATTTGTTGCCCTTCCAAGTCCAGCCCATAACTCCGGTACTTTCATATAATAGGAAAGGTCCATAAAACTGGTGGTAAAATATACCACAAAGAAGCCTGCGGACAAATAGAACACAATAAGACCTGCCATAAATGGTCCGCCCCAGACTATTATCACTACACACATTGTTGAAAGCAGTGTCACACAGTACATCATAATCTGCATAAATCTATGCTCTTTTATATCAAAAAGCACTCCTGCCAACAGTCCGCTTACCGCAAGCAATAATCTCGGCCACTGACCAATATCTACACTTCCACCTGCATGTACTAAAGTTACTGCATTGTCCAGACTGGAAAAAATGCATGTCATCAGAACCACTATTGAAATCAAAAGCAGTGCCGCAAGCATCGGATGTCTGAGGCTTCGCCTGTTATTCTTCCGGATATCAGTATCTGAATCTGTCCCTGAAGCCTCTGCTCCTACTACCCCCCGGCTACATTCCAGACTCAGTCTGCGAACCAGCAATACCATTGCTGCCAGAAAAACGGAAAGTGCAACAGACTCTACAGTGCTGTTATGTATCAGATTATTGCTGATAAACTGAAGCAATAATCCAAAGGCATATCCAAATCCAACGGTTTGTGCAAGTCCTTTTTCTGTCGAAAAGCTTACCACAGCATAATAATGTACAGCACTTCCAATCATGCCATATAAAATATAAAGCAGGAATCCGGATAAAAGCATACTTCGATAGGACAAATGCTCCTGAATTACGAAAATGCAGATGATTCCTGCTATCGGCAATAAATATAAACCTATCTCCCGCATCTTCTGGTTAAAATAACGGTTAATGCATGGGAATAACAGGAATCCTATTACGCTGATTCCCAGCACATAGTTCTGTGCCCTTACTACTCCTGCGGAATCTGTTGCATAGCGTATCATATTGTCAAACAGATACTCCGAGCCTAAAAATATATAATTGAAAATAGCCAGCACTGCTATGATTCGAATTCTTTCTGGTTTCATAAATTGTCTCATCATCTGTTCTCTGCTCCATTCTTTTGTCTTAATTTCATTATATACAATTGTCTCTTTCCATCAAGTTGACAAATGTCTCATTTCCTGTAAACAATCAAAAAAGAGCCAGGACACGAATGTCCTGACTCTTTTTTGATTCATATAAAACGATGTTAATTATACTAACTCGATAAGAACTTCTAAAGCTCCGTCACCTTTACGCTGACCAATCTTTACGATTCTTGTGTAACCACCGTTACGGTCTGCATACTTAGGTGCGATTTCGTCGAATAATTTTGCAACTAAATCAACTTTCTTTGTATTTTTCTTCTTTCCTGCTGCTTCTGTAGGAACTTCAGTTACAGGATAAAGAACTTTTAACATCTCTCTTCTTGCATGAAGACGGGAAGGATTATCCTTCTTGATTGTTTTTTCCACTTCGTCATATACAGTAACTTTCTTACCATCTACAACTTCTTTTACTCTCTTGCCGTCTTTGTCTTTTCTTGCAACTTTAGCTTTTACAGTAACTTCTTCAAAGTTATCTTTCTCGCGAACTGCCATTGCAATAAGGCCTTCTGCAATTTTACGGATTTCTTTTGCTTTTGCTTCTGTGGTAACAATTTTACCATTGTTTAATAATGCTGTTACCTGATTTCTCAGTAATGCTTTTCTCTGGGAAGATGTTCTTCCTAATTTTCTATACTTTGCCATTTTTATTCCTCCATTTGTGGTACATCCGGCCATGCTCATCGGACTTACTTACCGAATGCTTGTTTTGTGCCACTCATGAACCAACATCACCACGCTCTTCGGACTTACTGGTGCTGCTGCACTGAGTTATCTTAAACCTCGTCGCCCTGATTGAGCTGAAGGCCTAATTCTTTTAATTTTGCTAATACTTCTTCCAAAGACTTACGTCCAAGGTTACGAACTTTCATCATATCTTCCGGTGTACGGTTTGTAAGTTCTTCAACAGTATTGATACCTGCTCTCTTCAAGCAGTTGTAAGAACGTACGGATAACTCCAGTTCGTCAATGTTCATCTCAAGAACTTTTTCCTTCGCATTGTCTTCTTTCTCAATCATGACTTCTGCTGTCTTAGCATTCTCGGAAAGGTCAATGAAAAGACTTAAGTGCTCGCTTAATACCTTTGCAGCTAAGCTGACTGCTTCATCTGGAGCAAGTGTTCCATTGGTATATACATCAAGTGTCAGTTTATCGTAATCGGTAATCTGACCCACACGGGTATTCTGAATGGATAAGTTCACACGCTCTACCGGTGTATAGATAGAATCTACTGCGATTACACCAATTGGTAAATCTGCATCTTTATTCTTATCTGCGCTGACATAACCTCTACCTTTGGTAATGGTTAATTCCATGTATAATTTGGAATCAGCACCGCCGTTTAAGTGTGCAATTACTAAATCCGGATTCATGATCTGAATATCCTGATCTACCTGAATATCTGCTGCTGTAACAACGCCTTCACCACTGAACTCAATGTAAGCTACCTTAGGCTCATCATCAGCGCTGTTATTACGGATTGCAAGCTCTTTGATGTTCATAATGATTTCAGTAACATCTTCCTTTACGCCAGGAATAGAACTGAACTCATGAAGTACACCATCGATTTTAACCTGACTTACTGCTGCACCTGGCAGGGATGACAACATAATTCTTCTTAAAGAATTACCAAGTGTTGTACCATATCCTCTTTCCAAAGGTTCGCATACGAATCTTCCATATCTTTTGTCTTCAGAAATTTCAGCAATTTCAATTGTTGGTTTTTGAAAATCGAACACTACAAAGCCCCTCCTTCTTTCGGGTAATTTGTTTCTTCTTTCAGCCCGCTAGTTTATGATTATTTAGAATACAACTCGACGATAAGCATCTCGTCTACTGGTACATCAATCATTTCTCTGGAAGGTAACTCTTTTACGGTTCCCTGCATTTTCTCTGCATCAACATCAAGCCATTCCGGAACTAATCTGCCGCCAGCTACTTCTACGACATCTTTCATTCTCTGGGAATTTTTACGGCTCTCTTTGATTTCGATTACATCGCCAGCTTTTACCAGGTAAGAAGGAATGTTAACTAACTTTCCGTTAACTGTAACGAATTTGTGGTCAACAATCTGTCTTGCTTCTCTTCTGGTTCTTGCAAATCCAAGACGGAAGATAACATTATCAAGACGGCTCTCTAAGATAGTCATCAGGTTTGTACCTGTCATACCTTTCATCTGGTCTGCTTTATCATAATAGTTACGGAATGGTTTCTCTAATACTCCGTAAATGAATTTTGCTTTCTGTTTTTCGCGAAGCTGAAGGCCATACTCAGATACCTTCTTGTTCGCTCTCTTTAATTCTCTGTTAGATTTTTTATCATATCCCAAATAACTTGGCTCTAAACCAAGAGATCTGCATCTTTTCAGAACAGGAACTTTATTTACTGCCATTTTAGATATCCCTCCTAATTATACTCTACGACGTTTTGGTGGACGACATCCATTATGAGGAACTGGAGTTACGTCACGAATAGAAAGAACTTCAAGTCCGGCTGCCTGAAGGGCACGGATTGCTGCTTCTCTTCCTGATCCTGGTCCTTTAACCATAACATCAACTGTTTTTAATCCATGTATAAGAGCTGCTTTTGTAGCAGTTTCTGCTGCCATCTGTGCAGCATATGGAGTAGATTTCTTTGAACCTCTAAATCCAAGACCACCGGCACTTGCCCATGATAATGCATTACCTTCAGCATCTGTTAATGTAACGATGGTGTTATTGAAGGATGCCTGAATATGTGCCTGTCCATGTTCAACGTTTTTTCTTACACGCTTTTTTGTCACTTTTTTTGTAACTTTAGCCATATCTAAACTAACCTACTTTCTTAAATTTAAAATTATAAAGTTGCCAAGAATTATTTCTTCTTGTTTGCAACAGTTCTCTTAGGACCTTTTCTTGTTCTTGCATTGGTCTTTGTTTTCTGACCACGAACCGGAAGTCCTTTTCTATGACGGATTCCACGATAGCATCCGATTTCCTGTAATCTCTTGATATCAAGAGCTGTCTGACGTCTTAAGTCACCTTCTACAACCTGAGTCTCATCGATTACTGCACTAATTCTTTTTACCTCGTCGTCAGTTAAGTCTCTGCAACGGGTATCAGGATTAACGTTTGCCTCAGCAAGGATACGGTCAGCACTAACTCTGCCGATTCCATAGATATAAGTCAAACCAATCTCAACACGTTTTTCTCTTGGTAAATCTACACCTGCAATACGAGCCATGTGTGTTTACACCTCCATATAGATTTCTTTGTTAATAGTAAGGAATTCCAAAGACCCATGCAGCTGCGGTTTCCCGCCCTGAAATGTGTGCATACACCTTTTTCTTCCTATAGTAATGATTGCTTAGCAATCCCAGCCACAATCTGCTGCATCCTCTCGGTATGTAAGGACTGCGCAACAGACCACGCGCGTTCGCGTTATATTATGAACAGCACATTCTCATGCGCTGCAGCCGCACATAATTTTTCAAACAAAGTGGAAATTAACCCTGTCTCTGTTTGTGCTTAGGGTTTTCACAGATGATTCTGATGCTTCCCTTTCTTTTGATAACTTTGCACTTCTCGCAAATAGGTTTAACTGATGATCTTACCTTCACAGCATAATCCTCCTTTCTACTTGCCTGCGCCCCGGAAAACCTGTTTCCATGGGTATTTCTCTTTTCTTTCTGCTAAACAGCATAATATGCCCTTGTTTTCACAAAAGCGTCCATTTAGCATTTTAGCATAGAGAATCCGAAAAATCAACTACTTTTCTCGAATTTTCTCCTTATTTATCTCTCCAGATAATTCTGCCCTTTGTCAGATCATATGGAGACATCTCAATCGTAACCTTATCACCTGGTAAGATACGAATGAAATTCATTCTTAATTTGCCGCTGATATGTGCCAGTACCTGATGGCCATTCTCAAGCTGCACCTGAAACATTGCGTTTGGAAGCTTTTCCAAAATTGTTCCTTCTACTTCAATTACATCTGCCTTTGACATTTTCTTTCCTCCTGCTAAATCAATCTTTTCTGGTTAATATATATTGCCCATAAGCCTTAATCAGCTTTGCTGCTTTTGCATTTTCTGTAAGCCCCGGTTTATTTACTGCTTCTAAGACTTCCTGTGGAAGCTTTTTTACAAGCTGTACATGTTTGTAGCTTTTCTTTCTCGGCCGGTCACAGGTTCTTGTGGTTCCATTTACAAGATAGACGAATTTTTCATCCTGTGACTGCACTACATAGTACTGATTCCGGTCGTGACCTGCCTTTACTCTTGCCAGATACATTCTCTTTCCTCCTCTGTCAATGTAAGGATTTCCGGTCTTCCTTCTGTAATCAGAATGGTGTTTTCATAATGTGCAGATAAGGAACCATCGTAGGTTACTACTGTCCATTCATCATCCATCCATTCCACATCCGGGCTTCCGGCATTTATCATCGGCTCAACTGCCAATGTCATTCCTGCCTTCAGCTTCAGTCCTCTTCTCCACTGACGGAAATTCGGAATCTCCGGTTCCTCATGAAGATGGGTTCCAATGCCATGCCCTACCAGATCATATACAACTCCGTAGCCGTAGCTTTCTGCATAATCTCCGATTGCTCCTGAGATTTCATAAAGCCTTCTTCCGGCTCTTGCATACTGCATTCCCTGGAAAAAGCTTTCCCGGGTTCTTTCTATTAAAAGAGCAGCCTCTTTACTGATTTCACCAACTCCATGGGTTCTTGCCGCATCGGAATGATATCCCTTATAGATAAGACCGGTATCAAGGCTTACGATATCGCCTTCCTTAATAATATGGTCTTTTCTTGGAATTCCATGAACAACTTCGTCGTTGACCGATACACAGACGGATGCCGGATAGCCCTGATAATTCAGGAAATTCGGTTCGCAGCCAAGGCTGCGGATGGTCTCTTCTCCGATTTTATCAATCTCCCATGTGCTGATTCCAGGTTTGATTGCACGTTCCAGTTCCTGATGTACTTTAGCAAGATACTTTCCTGCCTGACGCATCAGCTCTATTTCTTCTGCTGATTTAATCGTAACCGACATTATTTACGCTCCTAAGATTGTAACGATGGCTTTGAATACTTCATCCATCGGCTGTGTTCCGTCTACAGATTTTAAAATGCCCTGATTCTTATAATAATCAATCAATGGCTGTGTCTGCTCATGATATACTTTTAATCTCTTCTGAACTGTCTCTGGCTTATCATCTTCACGCAATACGATTTCGCTGCCACAACGGTCACAGATTCCTTCTACCTTTGGTGGAATGGAAATAAGATGATAGGTTGCTCCACAATTTAAGCAGGCTCTTCTGCCGCTCATACGATTTACGATATTTTCGTCTGGAACATCTACATCAATTGCATAGTCCATCTTCTCGTTTATTTTACCAAGTGCTGCATCCAATGCTTCTGCCTGAGGAATGGTTCTTGGAAAACCGTCCAGTACGAAGCCGTTCTTGCAGTCATCCTGCTGTATTCTGTCCATTACCAGATCACAGGTTAATTCATCCGGAACCAAAGCTCCCTGGTCCATATACTGTTTTGCTTTCTTTCCTAATTCTGTTCCGTTTTTGATATTTGCACGGAAAATATCACCTGTTGAGATGTGTGGAATAGAATATTTATCTGCAATCTGTTTTGCCTGTGTACCTTTACCAGCACCCGGCGCTCCTAACATAATAATTTTCATATAAAGAAAACCTCCTGTTTACCTTCTTCTTTGCAAGCTAATCTGCTTTTTCTTCTATAAACAACTTTAGTGCACCACAGGAGACGCTGCATTTGCAGCACCCCCTTCTGGTACACATTAGTCATTCAAAAATCCTTTATAGTAACGAACTAACATCTGGGATTCGATCTGTTTAATTGTCTCGATAACAACACCTACGATAATGATGATAGATGTTCCACCGAAAGATACGTTTGCCTTAAATACTCCATTGAAAAAGATTGGAATAACTGCAACAATGGATAAGCCTGCCGCACCGATAAAGACAATGTAATTTAAAATCCGATTCAGATAATCGCTGGTTGGTTTTCCAGGTCTGATACCCGGGATAAATCCACCCTGTCTCTTCATGTTGTTCGCAATCTCCAGCGGATTGAATGTAATGGATGTATAGAAGTATGCAAATGCAATAATCAATACAAGATATACAGCCAAACCAATGCTGTAGATTGGCTCCTGTGGGTTACACCAGTTAGACTGGGATAATCCCTTTAAAATCTTACTGCCAATTCCTGTTCCATTGCCCTTTCCTAAGAGAGACGCAATAACAACCGGGAACTGCATTAAAGACTGTGCGAAGATAACCGGGATAACTCCACCGGTATTTACTTTCAGAGGAATATGCGTAGACTGACCGCCTACCTGTTTTCTTCCCTGAATTTTCTTCGAATATTGTACCGGAATCTTTCTCTGAGCTGCCTGAAGGACAACGACAAAGACAACGGTTACTAAAATGATTGCTGCGATAATTACTACTGCAAGAACTGCTTTTGCAGGAATCTTTCCTTTTACAAACTGCTCATACAGTGTTCCAAAATCGTTAGGAATTCGTGAAATAATGTTGATTACAAGTACGATAGAAATACCGTTTCCAACACCCTTTTCCGTAATTCTCTCACCAATCCACATAAGTACTGCAGAACCTGCTGTCAAGGTTACAATTACCTGAATAATCGTAAGCCATCCTTTATCGGTCAGATAACCGCTTCTGGAGAATCCGATTGCCATTGCAATTGCTTCGATTAAAGCCAGAGCAACCGTCACATAACGTGTAATCTCTGCAATTTTCTTTCTTCCTTCTTCGCCGTCACGCTGCATCTCTTCCAGCTTTGGAATTGCAATCGTCAACAGCTGCATGATGATGGAAGATGTGATATATGGTGTGATATTCAATGCAAAGACGGACATCTGTAAGAATGAACCGCCTGTTACTGCATCGAAAAAGTTAAACGCATCACTACTCTGATTAGCAAACCAGTCTGCAAACACATTCCGGTCAACACCCGGAATCGGTAACTGTGAACCGATTCGGATGATAATCAGCATAAAAAAGGTAAATAAAATTCTATTTCTAATATCTTTTACTTTAAATGCGTTACGAACTGTATCAAACATTAGATCACCTCAGCTTTTCCACCAAGAGCCTCGATTTTTTCTTTTGCACTTGCGCTGAATGCATTAGCCTGAACTGTGAGCTTCTTAGTAAGTTCGCCGTTTCCAAGGATCTTAACTCCATCTCTTGGATTCTTTACGATACCTTTTTCCAGTAAAGTTTCAACAGATACTACTGCATCGTTGTCGAATACTTCAAGAGCAGATACATTGATTCCAACGATAGTCTTGGAATTAATACATTTGAAACCTCTCTTCGGTAATCTTCTGTATAAAGGCATCTGGCCACCTTCAAAGCCTGGTCTTGGAGCTCCGGAACGAGCTTTCTGTCCCTTGTGTCCTTTACCAGCGGTCTTACCGTTTCCTGAACCGTGACCACGGCCTCTTCTGAAATTATCACTATGCTTAGAACCTAATGCCGGCTGTAAATTGGATAAATCCATTTCTGGCACCTCCTTATCTCTATAATTAGATTTCTTCTACTTTCACTAAATGTCTTACCTGCTGAATCATTCCTCTAACAGCTTTGTTATCCGGACGTTCAACTGATGCACCAATTTTCTTAAGACCTAATGCTTCTACTGTCTTTTTATTCTTTGGCACTGCACCGATAGTAGATTTTACGAGTGTAATTTTTAAATTTGCCATTTCTTATTCCTCCTTAACCTACTACTTCTTCTACAGATAATCCACGAAGTTTTGCAACTTCTTCCGGGGATTTCAGTTTGCTTAAAGCATCGATAGTAGCAAGTACTACGTTCTGCTTATTGTTGGAACCAAGAGATTTTGTACGAATATTCTCGATTCCTGCCAGCTCACATACGTTACGAGCCGGACCGCCTGCGATAACACCGGTACCTTCTGGAGCTCTCTTTAATAAAACAGATGCACCAGTATGCTTTCCGCTGATATCATGAGTAATACTATTGTTCTCATCTAATTTTACAGTGATAAGTTTTTTCATAGCATCTTCTTTTCCTTTGCGGATTGCTTCAGGAATTTCAGTTGCTTTTCCAAGTCCTGCGCCCACATGACCATTGCCGTCACCAACAACAACAAGAGCTGTGAAACGCATGTTACGTCCACCTTTTACAACTTTCGTAACGCGCTTGATTGATACCACTTTTTCTGTTAATTCTAATTGACTAGCATCAATAATTGTACGTTTCATGTACTGTTTTCCTCCTTATTAGAATTCTAATCCAGCTTCTCTTGCTGCGTCAGCTAATGCTTTTACTTTTCCGGAATATATGAAACCGCCTCTGTCAAAGACAACTGTTGTAATACCTTTTTCTAATGCTTTCTTTGCAATTGCAGTACCAACCTGTGCTGCTGCATCAACGTTATTAGTCTTCTCGCAAGCTGCTTTTACATCTTTATCCATTGTAGATGCTGCTACGAGGGTATTGCCAACTGTATCGTCAATAATCTGAGCGTACATATGATTATTACTTCTAAACACAGCTAAACGTGGTCTCTCTGCTGTTCCAACCAGGCGATTACGCAGTCTTCTATGTTTATTTTCACGAGCTGCTGTTCTTGATTCTTTATTAACCATCTCTCGTCACTCCTTTAATTATTTCTTACCAGTTTTACCAACTTTACGTCTAATAACTTCATCAGCATATTTGATACCTTTTCCTTTATAAGGTTCAGGTCTTCTCTTATCTCTGATTTCAGCTGCGTACTGGCCAACTTTTTCTTTATCGATACCTTTGATGATAATCTTGTTACCATCTACTGTAGACTCTAATCCTTCTGGATCTTCCATCTCTACCGGATGAGAATATCCAAGGTTTAATGTAAGTTTCTTTCCTGCTTTAGATGCTCTGTAACCTACACCATTTACTTCAAGTTCTTTGGTAAATCCATCTGTTACACCAACAACCATGTTGTGAATCAGTGTTCTTGTTAATCCGTGTAAGGATTTCATTTTCTTCAAATCATTTGGTCTTGTAACGGTTACTTCAGAACCTTCTACTTTGATTTCCATCTCGGATGGTAATACTCTGCTTAATGTTCCTTTTGGACCCTTTACAGTCACCTGATTATTTTCTGCTAATTCCACAGTAACACCTGCTGGAATTGCGATTGGCATTCTTCCAATTCGTGACATGCCCGTACCTCCTGTATAATTTGTGGTTTATTGTTACCTGCGCTATGCCTTAAGAATATACTCTTAAGGTAGTTCTGCTCGCTAACTTCGCGCTGCACCCCAAAGGGCTTGCGCTCAGTAATCTCACAGAACGGCTTTCACACTAGCCTCAATCTTCACCTGCGGCTCGATTTCATCAAGTGTTCAATGCCTACCAAACAAATGCTAATACTTCGCCACCAACCTGAAGCTTTCTAGCCTCTTTGTCAGTGATGATTCCCTGGTTTGTGGAAAGAATTGCGACTCCAAGTCCACCAAGTACCTTAGGAAGATTATCTTTACCAGCGTATACACGAAGTCCTGGTTTAGAAATTCTCTTCAGTCCGGTAATAATCTTTTCATTCTTATCTGCACCATATTTTAAGGTTACACGAATGGTCTTAAAGATTCCATCTTCAATGATGTCATATTTTGCAATGTATCCTTCTCTTACTAAAATGTCTGCGATTGCCACTTTGATTTTAGAAGCCGGGATATCAACTGTATCATGTTTTGCAGTGTTTGCATTACGGATTCTTGTAAGCATATCTGCAATTGGATCACTTGTCATTGTCATGATGTGTCTGCCTCCTATTATTCTTCTCTTTCTTTATTGTAGATGTTCTCTGTCAAGTTCGACCTACGCCACAAGGGCTTCGGTCTCACTCAATCTAAGAGAATGGCTTTACAGCCTACCAGCTTGCTTTCTTTACGCCCGGAATCTGACCTTTGTAAGCCAGTTCACGGAAGCAAACTCTACAGATTCCATATTTTCTTAAATATGCATGTGGACGACCACAGATTCTGCAACGATTGTATTCTCTAGAAGAGAATTTCTGTTTACGCTGCTGTTTTACTTTCATAGAAGTCTTTGCCATTTAAATTCCCTCCTGTCTTATTTAGCGAATGGCATATTGAATAATGTCAATAATTCGCGTGCTTCTTCGTCTGTCTTTGCAGTTGTTACGAAAATAATATCCATTCCTCTTACTTTATCAACCTTATCGAATTCAATTTCAGGGAAAATGATCTGCTCTTTGATACCAAGAGCGTAGTTACCTCTACCGTCGAAAGCGTTCGGATTAACTCCTCTAAAGTCACGTACTCGTGGTAAAGCTAAGTTTACCAGACGGTCTACGAACTCATACATCTTCTCGCCTCTTAAAGTAACTTTACATCCGATCGGCATTCCTTCTCTTAACTTGAAGTTAGCGATGGAATTCTTTGCCTTTGTAGTAACTGGTTTCTGACCGGAAATTGTTTCCATATCTTTCATAGCTGACTCTAAGATTTTAGCGTTTTCTTTTGCTTCACCAACACCCATGTTGATAACAATCTTAGAAAGCTTTGGTACTTCCATAATGTTTTTATAGCCGAACTTTTTGGTCATTGCATCAATGATCTCGTTCTGGTACTGATCTTTAAGTCTACTCAACTTGCTGCTCCTCCTCTCTTACGATTAATCGATTACATCACCTGTAGATTTTGCATAACGTACTTTCTTATCTCCATCCATTTTGAAACCTACACGGGTAGCTTTTCCTTTGTGAAGATACATTACGTTAGAAGCATCAATAGGTCCTTCCTGATGGATGATTCCACCCTGCTGGTTAGCCATGCTTGGTTTTGCATGTTTTGTTACCATATTGATACCTTCAACAAGTAAAGTATTGTTTTTCTTATTTACAGCAATTACTTTGCCTTCTTTGTCTTTGTCTTTTCCAGCGATTACCTTTACAGTATCACCTTTTTTAATTTTCAAGCTTGCCATTTTCGGGTACCTCCTACAATACTTCCGGAGCCAGAGAAACAATTTTCATAAACTGTTTTTCACGAAGCTCTCTTGCTACTGGTCCAAAAATACGAGTTCCTCTTGGGGTTTTATCATCTTTGATAATAACTGCAGCGTTTTCATCGAATTTGATATAAGAGCCATCTTTACGACGAGCACCTTTTACTGTACGAACAACGACTGCCTTTACAACGTCACCTTTTTTAACAACGCCGCCTGGTGTTGCATCTTTAACAGTAGCTGTAATTACATCACCAATATTTGCATATCTTCTGGTTGAACCGCCCATAACACGGATGCACAGCAATTCTTTTGCTCCAGTGTTATCAGCAACCTTAAGTCTGGTTTCCTGTTGTACCATGCCGGTAGCCTCCTTCTATTATTTTGCTCTTTCCATAATCTCTACAAGTCTCCATCTCTTATCTTTAGAGAGTGGTCTTGTTTCCATTACTCTGACGGTATCACCGATTTTACACTCGTTGTTCTCATCATGAGCTTTTAATTTGTATGTCTTCTTTACGATCTTGTTATATAATGCATGTCTTACGTTATCTTTAACAGCAACAACAATGGTCTTATCCATTTTATCACTTACAACAACGCCTACACGTGTTTTTCTAAGATTTCTTTCTTCCACGACGAATCTCCTTTCATTTATGATTGCCTGTTTGCCTGCTTAAGCAGGTATGATTCTTTTGAAATTATTCAGCAACTTTTTCTTTCTGAGTAATAACGGTCTGGATTCTGGCAATATTCTTTCTAACTTCTTTGATTCTGCTCGTGTTATCCAGCTGATTTGTTGCGTTCTGGAATCTCAAATTGAAAAGTTCTTTTTTAGCTTCAACCAACTGCATTTTTAAATCAGCAGCGGACTGTGTGTTTAATTCTTCTAAATATTTACTAGTTTTCATTTGATTCACCGCCTTCTAAGTCTGCACGAGAAACCACTTTGC
Source organism: Roseburia amylophila (assembly GCF_025567465.1). Lineage (NCBI taxonomy): Bacteria > Bacillati > Bacillota > Clostridia > Lachnospirales > Lachnospiraceae > Roseburia > Roseburia amylophila. Next base: position 13,236 of record NZ_JAOQKI010000001.1, on the reverse strand, counting down.
ATTTACAAGGTAATTTGTGTGTAGCAAGACGTAATGCCTCTTTTGCAACCTCATCAGATACATCAGAGATTTCAAATAATACACGTCCTGGTTTTACTACAGCTACCCAGTACTCTAAAGTTCCTTTTCCGGAACCCATACGGGTTTCTGCTGGTTTTGCAGTTACTGGTTTGTCTGGGAAAATTTTAATCCAGACACGGCCACCACGCTTGATATATCTTGTCATAGCAATACGGGCTGCCTCAATCTGATTGGAACGAATCCAGCATGGTTCAAGTGCTACGATACCGTAGGAACCATTTGTAATTTTATTTCCTCTCATCGCTTTTCCGGCCATAGAACCACGGAACTGTTTACGATGTTTTACTCTCTTAGGCATTAACATTACTGAACTCCTCCTTCCTTATTTCCTTTTGTAGGAAGTACTTCTCCTTTATAAATCCAAACTTTAACACCAACTTTACCGTATGTGGTGTCTGCTTCAGCAAATCCATAATCGATATCTGCTCTTAATGTCTGAAGTGGAATAGTTCCTTCTGAATAGAACTCGGTACGAGCCATATCAGCTCCGCCAAGACGTCCGGATACGGATGCCTTAATACCCTTTGCTCCAGCTTTCATACATCTTCCCATGCAGGATTTCATTGCTCTACGGAAAGAAACACGATTCTCTAACTGAAGTGCAATGTTCTCAGCTACTAACTGAGCATCTCTGTCTGGTCTCTTTACTTCTTTGATATCTACAACAAGTTTCTTGTCTGTAAATTTCTGTAATTCAGCTTTTACTTTCTCGATTTCAGCTCCGCCTTTACCGATTACAACGCCTGGCTTAGCTGTGTAAAGGATAACCTTTACTCTGTCGGATGCTCTTTCGATTTCAATCTTAGAAACACCTGCAGCATATAATTTCTTTTTCAGAAATCTTCTGATGTTATAGTCTTCTACTAAGAAATCAGCAAAATCAGATTCTGCGTACCATTTGGAATCCCAGTCTTTGATAACGCCGACTCTTAAGCCATGAGGATTAACCTTCTGTCCCATGTTTGCCCTCCTATCTTTCATTCAGCACAATTGTTAAGTGGCTTGTTCTCTTCTCGATTCTGTAAGCTCTACCCTGTGCTCTTGGTCTGATTCTCTTCATTGTTGGTCCTTTGTTTGCGTAGCACTCCTCAACATAAAGGTTTTCTGTGCTCATTCCGTTATTGTTCTCTGCATTTGCAATAGCAGATTTTAATAACTTCTCTATTACGCTTGATGCGTATCTTGGATTGTAAGTTACAATCGCAAGTGCCGTCTCAACATCTTTACCGCGGATAGCATCTAATACGAAACAAGCTTTCTGAACTGACATTCTTGCATAAGACAACTTTGCGGAAGGTCTAGTATCTTTTACTGCATTTCTTTCTCTCTTAATCTGACTTCTATGTCCTTTTGCCATGAGTGAAACCTCCTTTCAAAATTCTATTTATCTAACGCCTGATTTCTTCTCGTCTTTTCCATGGCCTCTGTAAGTTCTTGTTGCTACGAACTCACCGAGTTTGTGTCCAACCATATCCTCTGTGACATATACAGGAACATGTTTTCTTCCGTCATGAACAGCAATTGTATGTCCAACGAAGGATGGGAAAATTGTGGAACGACGTGACCATGTCTTGATAACTGATTTATCATTTGCTGCGTTCATAGCATCTACTTTTTTCAGTAAGCTTTCGTCTGCAAATGGTCCTTTTTTAAGTGATCTTGCCATTTTATTTCCTCCTATCTACTATTTAATAGCTCTGCCGTCTCTTCTTCTTACGATTAACTTGTTAGAAGCTTTTTTCTTCTTACGTGTCTTAAGTCCAAGAGCAGGTTTGCCCCAAGGTGTACATGGACCTGGACGTCCAACTGGTGCCTTACCTTCTCCACCACCGTGTGGATGGTCATTCGGGTTCATAACAGAACCGCGGACTGTCGGGCGGATACCCATGTGACGTTTACGTCCTGCTTTACCGATATTTACAAGGTTGTGGTCACCGTTACCGATTACACCAATGGATGCACGGCAGTTCAGAGGAACCATTCTCATTTCTCCTGAAGGAAGACGAAGTGTTGCGTATTTTCCTTCTTTAGCCATCAGCTGTGCGCTGTTACCTGCAGAACGTACTAACTGTCCGCCCTTGCCAGCGTATAACTCAATGTTGTGTACCTGGGTACCTACCGGGATGTTCTCCAGTGGTAAGCAGTTTCCAACTCTTACTTCCGCTTCTGCTCCGTTCATAACAGTCATTCCGTCTGTTAATCCTTCTGGAGCAAGGATATATGCTTTCTCGCCATCTGCATAACTGATTAAAGCGATGTTAGCTGTTCTGTTTGGATCGTACTCGATTCCGATTACAGTTGCCGGGATACCATCTTTTCTTCTCTTGAAGTCGATGATTCTGTATTTTCTTCTGTTTCCACCACCCTGGTGTCTTACTGTAATTTTACCCTGATTGTTACGACCGGAGTTCTTCTTTAAAGAAGTTGTAAGGGATTTCTCAGGAGTCTTCTTTGTGATTTCAGAGAAATCAGATCCAGTCATATTTCTTCTGGAAGGTGTATATGGGTTGTATGTCTTAATTCCCATTGTTTTTCTCCTTTCAATAAATAAGTTTATTATCGCACTTTTCTGTGCCTAGCTGAGTTTCCCGGATTTTACAGTCCGGAGAAAATCTCGATATCTGCACTATCTTCTGTTAACTGAACGATAGCTTTCTTTGTTTTCGCAGTTTTTCCAACTACAGCACCACGTCTTTTGTTCTTGCCTTCCTGGTTCATTGTGTTAACCTTGGCAACCTTAGCGCCTTCGAACATTTTCTCAACTGCTTCTTTGATCATGGTTTTGTTAGCTTCCGGATGTACTAAGAAAGTATATTTCTTTTCTCCCATAGCTGCCATACTCTTCTCAGTTACTACTGGTTTGAGGATTACATCATAATACTGTACGTTTGCCATTATGCATACACCTCCTCGATTTTTTCAACAGCAGCCTTTGTTGCTACTACTGTGTCATATTTCAATACATCAAATACATTCATTTCGCTGGTCTGTGTTGTCTTAACAGTTGCAATGTTTGCAGCGGATTTGATTACGTTTGTATCCATATCGCCTAAAATAACTAATGCTTTGTCTGCTTTCAGATTGTTCATAACCTCTGCGAATTTCTTTGTTTTGATTTCGTCTAATTTCAGCTCATCAACAACGATGAATTTATTTTCCTGAACTTTAGATGTTAAAACAGATTTTAAAGCTGCTCTCTTTTCTTTCTTGTTTAATTTGAAAGAATAGTCTCTTGGTACTGGAGCGAATACTGTGCCACCGCCAGTCCACTGTGGAGATCTTGTTGAACCCTGTCTTGCATGACCAGTTCCTTTCTGTCTCCAAGGTTTTCTTCCGCCACCGGATACTTCAGAACGTGTCTTAGCTTTCTGAGTTCCCTGACGATTGTTAGCTAACTGCTGAACTACTGCCATGTGTACCAGATGTTCGTTAATTTCTACACCGAATACAGCATCGTTTAAGTCCATATTGCCAACTTCTTTGCCTTCCATATTATAAACAGATACTTTAGCCATCTGTGTGTTCCTCCTTTCTTAAATGCACTATTTTGCTGCTTTTACTGATTCTTTGATTGTTACTAAAGCTTTCTTAGGTCCTGGAACAGCACCTTTGATTAAAAGCAGGTTGTTCTCTGCGTCTACTCTTACAACTTCAAGGTTCTGAGTTGTAATCTTAACGCTTCCCATATGTCCCGGCATTCCTTTGCCCTTGAATACACGGCTAGGTGTAGAACAGGAACCATTGGAACCCTGATGACGATGGAATTTAGAACCGTGAGCCATAGGTCCTCTATGCTGACCAAGTCTCTTAATAGCGCCCTGGAATCCTTTACCTTTAGAAATTGCAGTTGCGTCTACATGATCGCCTTCTGCAAAGATATCTGCTTTGATTTCATCTGCAAGATTATAATCAGCTGCATTTTCAAGCTTGAACTCTCTTACAAATCTCTTTCCAGACACACCAGCTTTTTTGAAATGTCCCATTTCAGCTTTGTTTACGCCATGTCTGTTTCTGATTTCTTTCTTACCGTTGGCATCTTTGTTTACAACTTTTTCTTTCTTGTCAACAAAACCAACCTGTACTGCACTGTATCCGTCGTTTTCAACAGTTTTAATCTGTGTTACTACACAAGGACCAGCCTGTAATACAGTTACCGGCACTAATACGCCGTCTGCATTGAAGATTTGAGTCATTCCGACTTTTGTTGCTAAAATTGCTTTCTTCATTATCTTTCCTCCTGTTTTTTCTACAGCGGAACGGTTTCCCGTTCATCCTAGAAAGCCTTGCGGCCCCTCAGGATTTACTACTTGTTTTGACTTTATTTCATTTTGATATCGATGTAGACACCAGCCGGCATTTCTAATCTTGATAATGCATCAACTGTTTTCTGTGTCGGAGCAATGATATCAATCAGTCTCTTATGAGTTCTCTGCTCGAACTGTTCTCTGGAATCTTTGTACTTGTGTACTGCTCTAAGAATAGTAACTACCTCTTTCTTAGTTGGCAGCGGCACCGGTCCGCTCACCTGTGATCCGTTTTTCTTTACAGTCTCGATGATTTTTTTTGCTGATGAATCTACTAATTTGTGATCATAAGCTTTCAATGTGATTCTCATTACTTGACTTGCCATAAAAAAAGTCGCCTCCTTTTCGCACTTTAATTCAGTACGACAAGCGGTGACTGTACACTTCTCCGTGTGTGTCATAAGCTTTACACACGTTGTTTCTACCTCTGTAGACCATATTCGTGATACAGTGACTTGTCGCCAGTTTCCTAACTTGACATTCGCTCCACGGAAAACCTGCCACAGCGGGCAGCAACCTCACGCTTCTACGCTATCAATGTCACAGCAAGGATTAGTATACACGACAGGTTTCGCTTTTGCAATACTTTTTTCAGAAAAATTGTATTTTTTTGTATACAATCCATTTTCTATCTTTTTTGCGGTATTTTCACTTCTGCCTTGTTTTTTCATTATAAAAAGCTGTTTACTTGCCGGCACCCTTTTGCCCCTTGCAAATAAACAGCTTTTCTTTTCTATTATAATTCTATGTTCTTGTCAGCAACGTCTGCAAATTCTTTCTGCATTTCTTCGTTTGGAGCTTTGGTACAAAGACTCACAATTACGATACAGATTAAACTTAAGAAGAATCCTACCAGAAGGGAATAGATTCCGGTTCCGGTTCCAAGTGTTACCATGGCACCGTCTGCGTTTTTCATCAAAGGAATATAATCCCAGATGATAACTGCCACACCACCGGATACAATTCCTGCAATTGCTCCCGGTTTGTTCGTACGCTTCCAGAATAGTGACAATACTACCAGTGGTCCAAATGCAGCGCCAAAGCCTGCCCATGCATTGGATACCAGTCCCATAATGGAGTTGTTCGGATTCAGTGCAATGATATAAGCAATAATCGCAACTACCACTACGGTAATACGACTGACCATAAGAACCTTTTTATCACTTGCTTCTTTATTTACTACACCTTTGTATATATCTTCTGATACGGAAGATGCAGTTACTAAAAGCTGTGAATCTGCAGTAGACATAATTGCTGCAAGGATTCCGCACAGGAAGATTCCTGCAACAAACGGCAATGCATACTGCTTCGTAAACAAATGTGTAATCATATTAATGAATACATTTTCCGCAGAATCTGCCCCGGCGCTTCCAAGCACTTCCGGATACAGGTACGCTCTTCCAACCACACCGATGATGCAGGCAAAGGTTAAGGATAATGCTACCCAGACAATTGCAATACCTTTGGATTTATTTAATTCTTTCTGGCTCTTTACCGCCATAAATCTGGTCAGGATATGAGGCATTCCGCAATATCCCAATCCCCATGCGAGCTGCGAAATAATATCGATGGCACGATATGGCTCTCCACCATTCTGCCAGAGGCTCATATAGGAATCGCTTCCTCCTGCTACTCCGCTGGCATCTAAAAGTTCTCTTAATCCGCCATTGCCACTTACCACCGCATATGCCATCAGAGGCACCGCAAGAAGTGCAACCAGCATCAGCATTCCCTGAATAAAGTCTGTTACACATACTGCCATAAAACCTCCCATGAAGGTATACAGTAAAATAACAACTGCACCGATGGTTAAAGCTACGGTATAATCAACACCGGTTACTGCATGGAACAATTTTCCGCCTGCTGCAAATGCAGATGCAGTATATACCAGAAAGAATACGACTATTACTATAGAAGAAATACACAACAACACATTCTTCTTATCATGGAAACGATTCTGGAAATACTCCGGTAAAGTCAGGGAGTTATTGGCACGGATGGTATATCTGCGCAGTCTTCCGGAAATAAATATCCAGTTGCAGACCGTTCCAATAAACAGTCCAATAGCAATCCATGCCTGACCGGTTCCAAATGCATATACCGCACCCGGAAGTCCCATCAGAAGCCATCCGCTCATATCAGATGCCTGTGCGCTTAATGCTGCCACCCAGCCGCTTAAGCCTCTTCCTCCAAGAAAATAATCTTCTGAATTCTTTGTACTTTTCATATATTTCGCACCTATGGCAATCATCACACCCATATATACCACAAATGCCGCAAGAATCCACAGCACGTTACTGTTAAACATAAAATGTCCTCCTCTTAAATTACTTAATATTTAGAATAGCAATTGTTTGTTTTGTTGTAAAGTCTTATTTTATTTTGCCGATATTATTTATATAGTAGATTCTCATAAACGGCATATGTGAAAATGGATTTTCACAGAACTTTTCAAGGAGGAAAAGATATGAATCTCAAACTCGAAAACTCACTTGTGGTTCTTTCCCAACGCAAGAAGGAACAGGGGCTCCCGCAGCGTCCCACCAAAAAAGAACGGAACCAGGAGCTGACCCAGGAGGAACGCCTGTTACAGCATTATCAGGAACAGATTTCCCAGATGCATGAAAGTAATTTCCAGCAGGAGCTTCAGGCAAAATTAGATTCCGGTCAGGAATTAACTCCGGAGGAAGAACAGTATTTAGAAAAAGTCAATCCGGATGCCCTAAAAGAACATGAAAAGTTGAAGGAAGAAGTGGCAGCTTACCGTAAACAGCTTCAAAACTGCCGTACCAAAAAGGACGTTGAGAAGCTAAAACTCTATAAAATGGGACAGTTTATGTCTGAGGTTAAGACGGTTTCCAATGACCCACACATTCCAAAAGCCAAGAAAAAGGCTATGTTAGAGCAGATTTTAAAGCGTACCTATGCCATTGAAAAAGAACACAATGATTATACCAAGACGCCGGAATATCAGACAAAACCGGACAAAGAGCCTTACGAAGATGTAAGTCCAGCCGATAAGGATAAAAGTTCTGCCGATTCAACCGATGCAACGACATCCGATTCTACCGATAATGCAGAAATCTCTTCCGGTTCAGATTCTGCCGAAGAGTCTGTGGGTGCAGCGGATGATGGCTCAGATAAGCACACTGCCGATTTGGTCAAAGCAGAGCATGACGATAAGTCTGGTGAAGAACCTGTCACTGCTCAGTCTGTACGACGCGAAATTAATATCCATCTTTCCGGGCTCCGCAAAAAAGCAGCTCATATTGATGCCAGCGTGTAAGGCAGATGGGGATTTCTTCTTATTTTATTGTTTACAGATATCAGGAAAACAGATAGAATAATATGATATAGGTGATTCGATGATATTTTTAAGGTTTTTGAGAGAAAGATGATTTCATTCTGTCAACGACCTGAATACAATACATCTGCATTACCTTATATAATATAATATAATGAATACAAAAGGGGGAGACATTTTATGCAATGTCAATCATGCGGAACACAATATCCGGATAACTTTCGAACCTGCCCGAACTGCGGTGCACCGGCTCCAATGCCAAACCAGCGTCCATACAACGGACAGCCAAATCCTTATAATGGACAGCCCCAATTTAATAACGCTCAGCAGAACCCTTATAATGGACAGCCTCAGTTTAACAATGCTCAGCAGAACCCTTATAATGGACAGCCTCAGTTTAACAATGCTCAGCAATATCCTTATGGCAATCCATACGCTGCACCGAATCAGGTTCCACAGGGAATGAGTAAACACGATTTCTATCATTCTCCACTCTGCAAGAAATACAGAGGAAATATTATTGCTTCTTCTGTTATCATTTATATATGTGTAGGAATTAATCTGCTTCTTATTGCTTTTTTACATACTTATACCTCACTGATTGATGTTGCAATTATGCTCGGACTCGGACTTGCTATTCATCTTGCGCAGAGCCGTGTATGCTCTATTTTACTTTGTGTCTATGGCGTCATTAATACCATTTACGTATTCCTTTCGTCAGGAACGTTTGGCGGATGGCTGATTCTTGTGGCAGCAATTTATGCTATTGTGGCAACTTTCCAGTATCAGAGTGTTTGGAATAAATATAGCAAGAGCGGTCAGATTCCTTATTAAAATATATCAATATAAGTGATTAAATTTAATCATACACAAACGCACTTTTTTGTGTTAGTATTACCAAAGACATTTGAAAAAGGCTATGAAAAGGAATAGTAACTGTCAGGAATTCTCTCAGAAAGCCGCCGGTTGATGCAAGACGGCAGAAGGAATACAGTGAACTCGCCTTGAAGCTGCCGGCTGAACCCTATAGTAGGTCGCGACGGACTCCCACCGTTACCCGGGAATGGCATGATAGTGCCAATGAGTGCATGTAACAACATGAAATAGAGTGGTACCGCGAAAGTTTTCTTTCGTCTCTATGATTCATCTTCGAATGATAGAGACGGAAGATTTTTTTTACGCGAGTAACACTGCAACATAATCAGAATATTTTTTTGGAGGTTCAATATGAAAGGATATGAAAAATATCAGCGTGCATATTTTATGCCGCCTGAATGTACTTATGACTGGGTAAAGAAGGATTATATCGACAAGCCGCCTATCTGGTGCTCCGTTGATTTACGTGATGGCAACCAGGCTCTGATTGAGCCGATGAGCTTAGAGGAAAAGCTGCAGTTCTTTGAAATGCTGGTTAAAATCGGTTTCAAAGAAATTGAAGTTGGTTTCCCTGCTGCTTCCGAGACAGAATACAACTTTATGCGCGCCTTAATCGACCGCAATATGATTCCGGACGATGTTACCGTCCAGGTTCTGACCCAGGCAAGAGAGCATATCATCAAGAAAACCTTTGAAGCGGTAAAAGGTGCTCCGCACGCAGTCATTCATCTTTACAATTCTACCTCTGTTGCACAGCGTGAGCAGGTATTTAAAAAGAGTAAAGAGGAAGTAAAACAGATCGCCATTGACGGGGCAAAGCTTTTGAATAAACTGGCTTCTGAGACTGAAGGTAACTTCTCCTTCGAATACAGCCCGGAAAGCTTTCCGGGAACTGAAGTGGACTATGCCGTGGAAGTCTGCAACGCAGTACTTGATGTATGGCAGCCAAAGGCTTCTAATAAAGCAATCATTAATATTCCAACCACTGTCGAAAATGCAATGCCGCATGTATTTGCCACTCAGGTAGAATACATTCACAAACATTTGAAATATCGTGATGCCGTAACACTTTCCCTGCATCCACACAATGACCGTGGCTGCGGTGTCTGTGACGCAGAGCTTGGTATTCTTGCCGGAGCCGACCGTATCGAAGGAACTCTTTTCGGTAATGGTGAGCGTACCGGTAATGTAGATATCATCACACTTGCCATGAATATGTTCTCACACGGCGTTGATCCGAAACTTAACTTCTCTAACCTGCCTGCAATCCGTGAGAAATATGAAAGTTTTACCAGAATGCACGTTTACGAACGTCAGCCATATGCCGGTGATCTGGTATTTACCGCTTTCTCCGGTTCCCATCAGGATGCCATTGCCAAAGGTATGGCATGGCGTGAAGAGAAAAAACTCAACGAGTGGTCTGTCCCTTATCTTCCGGTTGACCCAATGGATGTGGGCAGAACTTACGATTCTGACGTTATCCGTATCAACAGCCAGTCCGGTAAAGGTGGCGTAAACTACATTTTGAAACAGAACTTTGGCATTTCTCTGCCAGAGAAAATGCGTGAGGAAGTCGGTTATCTGGTAAAACATGTTTCCGATGAAGAGCACAAAGAGCTGTCTCCACAGTGGGTATATGAAATCTTTGAAGATAAGTATGTAAAACGCCAGCCTTACTTCCAGATTGAAGAATGCCACTTCAAACAGGTGGATGGTATTATGGCAGAAGCTACTATTGTTCATGGTGGACAGAACCACCTGGTAAGTGCCAACGGAAATGGCCGTCTGGATGCTGTCAGCAACATTATCAAACAGTACTTCGGCATCAGCTATGAGCTGTCCGTATACGAAGAGCACGCTTTGAGCCATGGTTCTTCTTCCAAAGCTATGTCCTATGTAGGAATCACCTGCTATGGTCAGATGTACTGGGGTGTTGGCATCGACGACGATATCATCAGATCCTCTATCAGCGCACTGGTTGTTGCAGTAAACCAGGTTCCTTCCATAAAATCCAGTGTTGAGATTCAGGATAAGCGCTTAATGGAAATGAAGAATTACATTCAGACAAACTACCAGACCGTTACCTTAGAGGATATGGCAAAACAGTTCCATCTCTCTGAGCCGTACATTTCCAAATATATTAAGGAAAAATCCGGTCAAACATTCGTTGAACTGGTTCAGGGTGTCCGCATGAAAAAAGCAAGAACTCTTTTAAAGAACGGAAATATGACTGTTGAAAACATTGCATACTCCGTGGGTTATCAGAATGTAGAACATTTCAACCGCCTCTTTAAAAAGAAATACGAGATGACACCGGTACAGTACCGCAATTCCTGTAGTAAATAAATCTTGATTTAAGAATTCAATCAAAGGAATACTACTTGCAAGTTTCCCGCAAAAAAAGGTATACCGGCAGCAGCCGATATACCTTTCTTATTTATAATAACTTATACCATACAATACCAGAAATTGCAGCGGATATGCCGCATAAAACAGCCATTTAAGGCTTTTGCCACGCTTTCCGTTGCACGCCAGCATAATTGGCAATGCGCCTATCATCATCCATTGATAGAACTCCGTAAGCAGGGATAAATCCGATGTTCCAAGGGGAATGCCCGTGCTCCAGCTTCCCACATATATGATATCCGCTAATTTATGATAGCCCCAGAAAGAAAATCGATTCATTATCCGATACAGGATATCTCCTTCGCACATCAACAGATATGTTCCGCAAAATAGAATATAATACAGTGTAAGCTTCCACCTGTCCTCTACTGCACAATACAAACAGACTCCCAATGCAATAAAGAATACGCCTCCTTCCACATCCCAGATTCCGCCCAGAAGAGGAAAAATATAATCTGTCTGCAAAACAGTTTGCAATAGCGTATTACTGCGCCATACGTAATCAAACGCCTCTGCCAGAACTGCAAGTCCCATTACCATAGCCTGCCAGAAGATATATATTCCAATGTATGTAAAAAACTTTTTCTTCTCTTTCCGACTTTCCCATATACAGATAAGCACGCCAGCACAAAACAGGGTTGTAAATATATTATGATTCGTCGGTTCATATGCCACATAATCCAGTTTTCTCTGTAGCATACGCATAATCTGATTAAAAAACACCATTCCGACATTTGCCAGATATAGGCGCAGCAGATATTTCTTTCGATTTCTTGTATGATGGAACCCCACCGCCAGTGCATAGAAAAACAGCGGTGCCGCTAATCTTCCCAGCCACCGAAACCATATAGGCGAGTCCGGAAAGAACTCGCCTATATGGTCCATCAGCATCAGGATTAATGCTATGATTTTGATTGTGAATATGTTCATTTTTCATCCTCTGATATACCGATTTTACCGTCGATATAAATATTGCTCATGCCTCTCGTGCTTTTCTCTCGTATTTTTTGCTCATTCTTATATCTCGAAATAACTTTCTCCCTTTACTGCTAATAGGCAACTGTACTGCTATATGTTGTTATTGTTTCACCATTCACAGTATAAACTGCACGTACACGATAATTTCCTCTTGTGCCAGCGACATAATTCTTAGTCAAATCCAAGCTATAGCCTGTTGTAGAATCAAACCAGCTTGTTACATCCGACCAGCTCTTACCTGACTGTCTCTGCAATGTCATAGTAGTTGATATAGATGCTTTTACTTTGGCATTAACCAATGCACGTGCTGCAAATGTAGAACCATTCAGCTTTAGCCCTGTACTATAGGCTGCAATATTGGCATATCTTGCTTCTACTATTCTGTCCACACAACTATCAACACCTGCGCCATACACTACGGTGCTACCACCAGTCATACACATGCAAAGACATAATGTACAAACAATACTCAGGATTTTCTTTTTTAATATTTTTCTTTTCATTACAAAACCTCCTTTCCACCTGTTCTACTTATGTAACAACCGAAAAAGAGGTTTTATGACAATTTTTTCCAATTTTTTAATATTATTTTATTTCACTTACTATTTTATTGTTTCTGCCATCCTGATTAATTCTTCTTTTGTTAAATCTCCTGCAATCATGTAAAGATACTTTCCATCTTCCCAAACGAAATTTCCTCTTTCTTCATCCAATGTATCATCCGGAATAAAATATCCTTTAAGATTCTCAATCATAACTTCCTGCTGTTCACTTCCATTAGAACTGATTCCTAGATTATCTACTATATCGTTGCGCATCTGCCAATACATCATGCCTTGTTCCTTATCGTTTGTATAACATTGTTCATATGTTCCCCATTCTTCTTCATGAACCTCTTTCACCAAGGTATACCCTTCCGGCACCCACTGCGGTTTCTTGCAGACAAATTCGAAGTCTTCCTCCGAATCCGGTTCAGCACCAATCTCCATTGTGTTCTTCTCGTTGTCCTCTATTGCCACCATTTCCAGATTCTCCGGTTCGCCCAGATTCAGTTGCACATGGTCGGTATACCCGGTCAGAATATATTTTCCGAGCGGACTCTGGAAAAAGCCTCTGCCCATTACGGTTGTTCCGAGAATCAATATAAGTACTGCCACAACCATAATGACACGCCGTCTGCCATGCACCGGATAAAGTGCCGGTATCATATGTTTTGAGTTATAGGACAAAATGTGTTGATGAAAACCGCTTTCAAGCCTTGAAAATAAAGGGCTGAAGGCGGTTTAA